>DATFGS010000204.1:0-3736 GCA_035249225.1 Candidatus Methylomirabilota bacterium
CCTCCAGTACGCCTACCTCAAGAGCGTGGTCCTGGCGGTCCGGCGGGAGGAGGCGAGCCCGACCCGCCCGGCCGGGGACCCGTGCCGGGAGCTCGAGGAGTTCGCGGCCCGGTTCAAGACCTCCTCCGCCTGCGACTGAACACGCGGACGGCCTTACGGGACGCTCAGTTGCAGATATCCAATGACGTCCAATTCCCTCTGATTGACCCGCCTCTCGCTGCTAGACTAGTATCCGCGGAAGTGCCAACCGCCCGAACCGGGGGGACACACGGCCTCATGAAGGGCTTCATTGAAGATTAAAGTCCTCGGGACCTATGGCAGCGAAGGACCGGGGCAGAGGCCGACGGCCTTTCTCGTCGATGACCGCGTGCTGGTGGACGCGGGAACCGTCGGGGGCGCCCTCTCGGTGCCCGAGCAGATCCAGATCCAGCACGCCCTGATCAGCCACGCGCACCTCGACCACACCGCCGGACTCGCGTTCCTCACGGACACCCTGGCGATGGTGGCGCCCGACCGCCGGGTCACCGCCTGCAGCATCGCGCCCGTCGTGGAATCCCTCCGCACCCACGCCTTCAACGACACGCTCTGGCCGAACTTCACGAACATCCCGTCGGTCTCGCAGTCCGTGCTGGGCTTCCGCGACCTGCCCGAGGAGGGCGAGTCGCGGGTGGGCGAGCTGTGGGTGACGCCGGTGCTCGTCGAGCACACCGTTCCCACCACCGGCTTCGTCATTCACGACGGGGAGACCGGCTTCGTGTTCAGCGGGGACACCGGACCGACGAAGCGGATCTGGCAGATCGCCCGCGAGATGCGGGGCCTCAAGGCGCTGATCGTGGAGACCGCCTTCCCCAACCGGCTCTCGGCGCTCGCCAAGGCCTCCGGGCATCTCACGCCGGAGATGCTGCGACAGGAGATCGACAAGATGCCGGCCGATCTGCCGATCTGGATCTACCACATCAAGCCGCAGCTCTACCAGGAGACGGCGGAAGAGCTGGCCAAGATCGATCCGAGCCGGATCCACATCCTGGAGCAGGGAAAGACCTACACGATCTAGCCCTTACTGGGCTAGCTGGCTCAGGCGGTCCCGGTAGCGAAACAGGCTGAACAATCCCCCGGTGTGAATGAAGCACACGCGCTGCCCCAGCGCCTTCGGATCGCGGGCGAGGGTCTCGACCAGTCCCCGAAAGCCCTTCGCGGTATAGACCGGATCCAGCAGCAGCCCTTCCTCCCGCGCGAGCGCCACGATGACGGCGAGCTCCTCGTCGGTCGCCGCGCCGGGCCCGGCCCCCTGGTAGCCGTCGAGCAGGTGGATCGCCTTGGGCACCTCGATGGCGAAGCCGAAGCGCTGGACGGCCGCGCCCACCGTCCGGACGATGGCCTCGCGCACGCGCTCGGCGGGAGCGGTGACCGGCACGCTCACGATCTCCCCGGGGAGGCCCGCCAGCTGCTTGCCCATCAGCAGCCCCGCGTGGCTGCCGCCGCTTCCCGCGGTGATGACGATCGCGTCGAAGCGCGGCGCCCCGTGGTGGATCTGCTCCGACAGCTCGACCGCGCACTCGACGTAGCCGAGCGCGCCGAGCTCGCCCGCGCCGCTCTCCGGGATGACGTAGGGACGGCCGCCGCGGGCGCGGACCTCGGCCGCGAGCGCTTCCATCAGCTCGGGGCCGGGATCGGGCCCACGGTCGGGATGATAGCGTGTGTCCGCGCCGAGCAGCCGGCCCAGCAGCAGGTTGCCGTCGGACGCCGCCGGCCGCTCGCCTCGGATCGCGAGCACGGCGCGCAGGCCGAGCCGCGCGGCCACCGCGGCCACCGCCCGGCAACCGTTGGAGTCGGGCGGCCCGCACGTGATGAGCGTGTCGGCGCCCTGCTGCAGCGCCTCCCCCGCCAGGAACTCCAGCTTGCGGATCTTGTTGCCGGACTCGAGCAGGCCGGTCAGGTCGTCGCGCTTGACGTGGACCTCGACCCCCAGGCGGCGCGAGAGACGGTCGAGCTTGAGGATCGGCGTGGGCGCCAGGGCGAGCTCGAGGCGGGCGGGGGGCGCGATCATGGGCCGCAATCGTATCACCCGGGCGTGGCCGCTCACGTGGCCATTGACAGCGGCCCGGCCTCCGAGTACTTTGCCTGTCATGCGTATCGAGGTGCACGACAATCAGGTCGAGTCCGCGCTCAAGACCATGAAGAAGCTCATGCTCAAGGATGGGCTCTTCAAGGAGATGAAGAAGCGCGCGTACTACGAGAAGCCGTCGGTCAAGCGGAAGCGCAAGCAGGCCGAGGCGCGGAAGAAGCGCCGGAAGGCCATGAAGCGCGCCGAGACGGACGACTGAGTCTCGTCCCGGGCCCCTCGGGCCCGGTGCTCCCCTCCCCGGTTCTCCTTCCGAAGTCTCTCCCCGGGTGACCCACGCCAGGGAGTCGCTTGCCAGTCAGCGGCTCTGGCTCGCCTTCGCGACCATGCTGCTGGTGGCCGGAATCACCAATACCTTCCCCGTCTTCCTGCCCGCCTTGCTGGCCGAGTTCGGCGGCTCCCGGGCGGCCACCGCGTCCACCGCCTCGCTGCTCTGGATCGGCGGCGCCCTGCTCAGCCCGGTCGCGGGCTACCTGGTCGCCCGCTGGAACCCGCGGCGCCTCGTCAGCCTGGGGCTCGGACTGGTGGTGCTGGGCATGCTGCTGGGCAGCCTCGCCCCGACCCTCCCCCTCTTCCTGGCGGCCATGGGGCTCGGCGGCGGCATCGGCCTCGGCCTGACTGGCATGACGACCCACGCCGCCCTCATCGCCGACGCCTACGTGCGGCGGCGCGGCCTGGCCACCGGCATCGCGTTCGGCGGATCCATGGCGGCGTACGCCCTGGCCGCGCCGGCTCAGTGGATCATCTCCCACTGGGGCTGGCGGCCGGCCTTCTGGTGTTACGCCGCGGCCGTCGCGGCGCTGATCCCCTGGGCCTTGCGCGCCCATCCGACGCGCCTGGCGTCCACCGCCGACCGCGGGACCGCGCGGCCGGGCGAGAGCCGGGTCACCGCGTCGAGCATCGTCCGCTCCGCCGGGTTCTGGAGCCTGCTCGTGATGTTCACCACGCCGCCGCTCTTCGGGTATCTGGCCACCACCCAGCACACGCTCTATTTCACCGAGCGCGGCTTCACGGCGGGCGAGGCGTCCCTGATGCTCGCCATCGGCGGTGTCCTCGCCGGCTGCGGCCGGGCGCTGGCGGGGCTGGTCGCCGATCGCTTCGGCGGGCCCACCGCGGGCTTCCTCTCGTTCTCCTGCTCGCTCCTGGGCATGCTCTGCCTGATCGCGATGGAAGCGCGGCCGCTCTGGATCCTCGCCGCGGGCTACGTGCTCTTCCTGTTCCTGCCGCTCGGCTCGCGGGCCAGCATCGTTACCGTCCTGCTGAGCCGCATC
Organism: Candidatus Methylomirabilota bacterium; assembly: GCA_035249225.1. Taxonomy (GTDB): domain Bacteria; phylum Methylomirabilota; class Methylomirabilia; order Rokubacteriales; family CSP1-6; genus CAMLFJ01. The sequence goes on from DATFGS010000204.1 coordinate 3,394, forward strand.
GCCCCGCCCGCCCACTACGGCTTCATCTTCGGGCTGCTCGGCATCGGCAACAATCTCGGCGCCGCGCTCGGCCCCTGGCTCTCCGGCGTGCTCTTCGACCGCACCGGCGGCTACCTCGCGATCTACCTCTGGGCCTTCGCCATCGCCCTCACCGGCCTCACCGCCCTCACCGTCTTCACCCTCACCACCCGCCCCGAGGGCCCCGTCCGCCAGTAGAAAGGTCGTGATGGCTTCGCCAAGCGCCGGCGGGCTGCGGCGCGGGGGGCCGGGGGGCGGCCGGGTGACCCGTTCCCCGTCAAGGGTCGCGGCTCCTCCAACAATCCAGATTGGGAACTCCTATTCG
>DATFGS010000205.1:0-19004 GCA_035249225.1 Candidatus Methylomirabilota bacterium
CGCCGCCGCATCCTTGGCGCTGCGCAGGTCCACCGCGATCGCCGCCTTGTCGCCCTCGACGAGCCGGCTCACGTGCGGCTCGCCCAGCACGCCCGCCGCCACCTCGCCGGCCTCGAGCGCGCGGACGACGCCTCGCTCGCCCAGGCTCAGCACTCGCACCCGGTGCACCGCCACTCCCGCCCGCGCGAGCAGCAGGCCGAGCGCCTGATCCTCCGCGGTCCCGGGCGCCGGGATCGCGATGGTCTGCCCGACGAGATCGGCCACGGTGCGGATGGTGTCGGCCCGGCCAGGGGCGACGAGGAGCGCGACGGGCGGCGCGGCGGTCAGGGCCCAAACCAGCCGCGGCGGCACGCCGTCGGTCCCGCCGAGCCGCAGCGCGGTGTCGAGCGAGGTCGCGGCGAGCTGCGCCTGCCCGCCGGCCAGCATCTCGGCGGCAGCCGCGTCCGAGCGCGTGGATCGGAGGGTCACCGAGAGCTGCTGCGCGGTGAAGAGCCCCTCCGCCTGGGCCACGTGGAGCGGCAGGTACTCGGCCGACGTGGGCGGCCCCGCCACCGCGATGGTGAGCGAGGTCTGCAGCAGGACGAGCCAGGCGATCATCGGCCCGCGACGGTCCCTGCGCCCGCCACCTCGAAGAGAACCCGCGCGATGCGATCGGCCGCGTCGGGCACCGCGAGGCTCCGGGCCCGCTCGCCCATCGTGGCGAGGGCCGTCCGGTCCGCCAGGAGGCGCGTCACGGCCTCTACGAGGCCGTCAGGCGTGAGCGAGACCTGCGGGAATACGACGGCACCTCCCGCGGCCTCCACGAGGCGTGCGTTGGCGGTCTGCTCGTCTCCGCTGGTCCCAGGCAGCGGGACGTAGAGGGCGGGGAGGCCGAGCTGGCAGCACTCGTTGACCGTGCCCGCGCCGCTCCGCCCCACCACGAGCGCGGCCGCCGCGTAGACGTCGCGCAGCTCGGCCCCGACGTAGGCGGTGAGGGCGTAGCGGCGACGGAGGAGCGACGGCAGCGCCTGGGCGCGCTCGGCGAGCCAGGCCCGGTCGCCGGTCTTCGCGTTGTCGCCGCACTGGTGGATGACCTGGCAGACCTCGAGGAGGCGCGGGAGCGCCTGGCCCACGTCGCGGTTGATCCGGTGCGCGCCCAGCGCGCCGCCCGTGACGTACACGATGGGCCGCGAGCCGTCCAGATCGAAGCGGCGATGGGCCTCGGCGGCGGTGCCTCCGAGCAGCTCCGGGCGCAGCGGGTTGCCGGTGAGCACCGTGCGCTCCTTCGCGAACTCGGCGCCGGAGAGCGGGAACGTGAGCGCGATGCGCCGCGCGAAGCGGCCGGCCACGCGGTTGGCGAGCCCGGGCACGCTGGTCTGCTCGTGCACCACCACCGGGATCCGGAGGGTGCGCGCGGCCAGGGCCGGCGGCAGCGCCACGAAGCCGCCGGTGGCGAGGAGCAGCGCCGGCCGCAGGCGGCGGAGCAAGCGCCACGACTGCGCCAGGCCCGCGGGCGCCCGCACCGCCAGGTCGGGCACGTTCTGCCAGTCCCAGTAGCGGCGCAGCTTGCCCACCGGGATCGTGTGAAACGTGATCCCGGCCTCGGGCACGCGCTTGGCCTCGATGCCCGCCCGGCTGCCGATCCAGTGCACGTCCACGCCCGACTCCCGCAGCCGCGCCGCCACCGCGAGCCCTGGGCTCGTGTGGCCACCCGTGCCGCCGCCCGCGATGACTATGCGCATGGCGAGAGTGCCGGGCTGCGCACGGGCCCAGCGCCGAAACGGTCGTCCGCCGACTGGGGGAGTGCGGGGGCCATGTCTGGGCCCCCGGATATGGAGAGCCTGAAGAAGTAAACCGTACTAAGCAGGCCCAGGCGCCCGCCCACCCTCACCGGCGCTCGAGCGCCAGGTCGATGAGGCGGGCGATCAGCTCGGGGTAGGGGATGCCCGAGGCTTCCCACAGGCGCGGATAGGCGCTGGTCGCGGTGAAGCCGGGGATCGTGTTGATCTCGTTCACGAGCACGCGCCGGTCGCCTTCGATGAAGAAGTCCACGCGGGCCATCCCGGCGCAGTCGGTGGCGCGGAAGGCGCGCAGGGCCAGCGAGCGGACCTCCTCGGTGACCTCGGGCGCCAGCGGGGCCGGCACCTTGAGCGTGGTCTGCCCCGCGCCGTACTTGGTGTCGTAGTCGTACCACTCGCCGGGGAAGCAGACCTCGCCGGGCACCGAGACGCGCGGCTCGTCGTTGCCGAGCACCGCCACCTCGACCTCGCGGGCCTGGATCCCGCGCTCGACAATGATGCGGCGGTCGTGGCGCGCGGCCAGGTCGATGGCGGCGGGCAGGTCCTCGGCCGCCTTCACCTTGCTGATGCCCACGCTCGAACCCAGGTTCGCGGGCTTGACGAAGCACGGGAAGCCGATCTCGGCCGCGATGCCGCTCGCGATGACCGCGGGCTCCCGCTCCCAGTCGTGGCGCCGCACCACCGCGTACTCCACGATGGGCAGCCCGTGGGCGCGGAAGAGATCCTTCATGGCGACCTTGTCCATGCCGACCGCGGAGGCGAGCACGCCCGCGCCGGTGTACGGCACGCCCGCCAGCTGCAGGAGGCCCTGCACGGTACCGTCCTCGCCCTGCGGGCCGTGCAGCAGCACCAGCACCACGTCCAGCCGGTCACGGAGGCCGGGCGGCAGGCCCTCGGACGTCTCCATGCGCATGAGCGAGGCCCCGGTGCTCTGGGCGGCGGCGCGATCGAGGAGCTCGTGCTTGGTGTGCGCGTCGGGATCGCCCGAAGCCAGGGCGAGCTGCGCGGCTTCCGCGGCCAGGGCCCGCAGCGGGTCGCCGCCCATGAGCCAGCGGCCGTCCTTGGCGATGCCGATGGGCACCAGCTCGAAGCGGTTCTTGTCCATCGCCGCCATCACCGAGGCGGCGCCGGCCAGGGAGACCTCGTGCTCGCCCGAGCGGCCGCCGAAGACCACCCCCACCCGGAGCTTCCGGGGCTTTTCCGCCATGATTTTAGTTGTATCAGACCCCGGTTTTCCGGGGGGAGAACTCCTTGCGTCCCGGCGGAGGCCTCAGGCGCGCTTCTGCTTCTCCCGCCAGGCCCGCCACTTCGCGAGCCGCTCGCCGATCTCCTTCTCCGCGCCTCGCTCGGTGGGCTTGTAGTAGATGCGCCCGCGCAGGGCATCGGGGAGGTGCTCCTGGCTCACCTGCGCGTCGGGCGCGTCGTGGGCGTACTGGTAGCCGCGGCCGTAGCCCAGATTACTCATGAGCCCGGTCGGCGCGTTCCGCAGGTGCAGCGGCACCGGCTCGGCCGGCTTCTCCTGGATGTCGTGGCGGACCGCGTTCCAGGCCGCGTAGACCGCGTTCGACTTGGGCGCCAGCGCGAGGTAGCAGGTGGCCTGCGCCAGGGCCAGCTCCCCTTCGGGCGTGCCGAGGAAGTGATACGCCTCCTTGGCGTCGAGGGTCAGGCGCAGCGCGGCCGGATCCGCGTTGCCCACGTCCTCCGAGGCGAAGCGCACGAGCCGCCGCGCCACGTAGAGCGGGTCCTCGCCGGCCTCCAGCATGCGGCCGAGCCAGTAGAGCGCGCCGTCCGGATCGGAGTCCCGCAGCGACTTGTGCAGCGCGGAGATCAGGTTGTAGTGCTGCTCGCCCGACTTGTCGTAGAGCAGGGTCTTCTTCTGCACCGCGTCGCGCACCGCCGCCTGGGTCACGCGGGCGCCCGGGTCGCTCGCCGCGATCTCGAGCACGTTGAGCGCGGTGCGGGCGTCCCCGTCCGAGAGCCGCGCGATGAGGGCCAGGGCCTCCGGCTCCGCGGTGGCGCCGGTGCCGGCCAGGCCGCGCTCCCGGTCCCCGAGCGCGCGCTCCAGGATCGCGACCAGGTCGGCCTCGGCGAGCGGGCGGAGCACGTAGACGCGGCAGCGCGACAGGAGCGCGCCGTTGACCTCGAACGACGGGTTCTCGGTGGTGGCGCCGATCAGCACGATGGTGCCCTTCTCGACGTAGGGCAGGAAGGCGTCCTGCTGGGCTCGATTGAATCGGTGGATCTCGTCCACGAACAGGATCGTGCGCTGCCCCCGCCGGCCGCCCTCGGCCTCCGCCTCGGTCATCACCTGGCGGATCTCCTTCACGCCCGAGACCACCGCGGAGAACGGCACGAAGCGCGCGCCCGCCACGTCGGCCAGCAGGCGCGCCAGCGTGGTCTTGCCGGTGCCGGGCGGGCCCCACAGGATCATCGAGTGCAGCTGGCCCTCGTCGACGGCCCGGCGCAGCGGCTTGCCCGGCGCGGTCAGCTGCGGCTGGCCGACGACCTCGTCGAGGCTCGTCGGGCGCATGCGGTCGGCGAGCGGGGCGGACGCCTTCGGAGCGGCGGCCGGCGGCGTGTCGAACAGGTCCACGCGGCGAATTATACGGGTTACGCGAGCGCGGCGGGCAGATCGAGCAGCGAGTGGATCTCCGCCGCGATCACGACCCCGCGCTGCTCCATCTCGGCGCGGTCCGGGCGATAGGCGATGAAGGGCACGCCGCCGGCCTGGGCCGCCGCGCCGTCCACCCACGAGTCGCCCACCACCACGATCTGCAGGGCGTCCGGCCAGCGCTCCCGCACCACCCGCAGCCCGTCGGGATCGGGCTTGAGCCGGCGCATCTCGTCGCGGGTGACGATCAGATCGAGGTGGGGCAGCAGCTCGAAGCGCCCGAGGACGAAGTCGGCGACCACCCGGTCGTTGTTGGTCCAGATGGCGGTGGCGAAGCCGAGCTCCTTCATGGCGGCCACCGCCTCGCGCGCGAACGGCACGAGCGTGGCGTCGGCCATGGCGCGCCGCTCGTGCGCCACCGGGATCGCGAGCAGCTCGGCCTCGAGGTGCGCGGCCTCGCGCCGCACCAGCTCGAACAGCTCGGCGCCCGACCAGCGGAGCGCCCGCTCGGGCACGCGGACGCCGCGGCTGCGAACGAAGGCCTCCATGGCGTGGCCCACCGCCTTGAGATCGAGCGGGGAGTCGACCAGCGTGTGGTCGAGATCGAAGACGCAGACCGCCGGCCCGGTGCCTATGCCACGGCCTCCGGCTCGTCGATCACCAGCGCGCGCAGGAGATCGGAGTGGGTGAGGATGCCGACGAGGCGGCCGTCCTCGGTCACGAGCGCCTCATGGGCGCCGCGCGCCAGCAGGAGGCGCGCCGCGTCGGCCAGCGGCGTGCCGGCGGGCAGGGTGAGCGCGGGCTCCACCGCGCGCTCGACCGTCAGGCGCGCGAGCGCGTCGTGCATCTCGTGGCGCGAGAGCGTCGTGGCCTCCGAGGGCGACAGGGCGAGCAGCCGCTCCTGCCGCACCACGCCCAGGATCCGGCCCCGCTCGACCACCGGCAGGTGGCCGATTCCGTTGTCGCGGGCCAGGCGCAGGGCGGCGGCCACGCTGGTCCGCGGGGTCACGGTCAGCGGCGCCGGCGTCATCGCCTCGCGCGCGATCATGCGCGCTCCCCGTCGATTTGGGCGAGCAGGTCCCGGAGGAGCTCGATCCCCCCCGCGTCCAGGCGCCGGTGGGCGCGGATCACCTCCACGTCGTCCGGGATGCGCCCGTCGAGCACGGCCAGCGCCTGCTCGGAGCACACGATGATGCGGGTCTTCTCGAGCAGCCGGTCGATGGACCACGGATCGTCGGCGGAGGCCAGGACGGGCACCAGATGCGACAGGCCCGCGGACTGGACCGAGCTCAGGAGATTCTGGCTGCCGCCGGGGATACTGCAGATCAGGCCGACCGGGGTGCCGGGAGGCAGCTCGGTGAGGCGCAGAAGCGAGGAGATGTTGGACTCGGACAGGAGCGCGAGCGCGGGCGGTCCGTCCAGCGGCAGGGCCTGCTTGACCTCGTGGATGTGGAAGAACGTGGTGATCACCGCGCGATAGCCCTTGAGGAAGCCCGGCTCCTGCGCCCTCGCGGCGAGCTCATCGACGAGCACCCGGTCCACCACCAGCGGCAGCTCCTCCTCGAGCTGCTCGCGATACCGGGCCAGCTCGGGATGATTGCACTCGACGAGCAGCACGCGCGCCTTGGTCCGCCGCGCCGCCTGCATCCCGGGGGCCTGCGCGGCGATGGTGGCGGTCAGCTCATCGTGGGTGAAGCCCAGGCGCCGGGCCCGGTCCAGCGTCTCCTGCACGAGCCGCTCGAGGCTCCGCGCCGCCCGGCCCTCGTGGGCGGGTGGCCGGTCGACCACGAACGTACCGCGGCCCTGGTGGCTCTCGAGGTAGCCGTCCTGGTACAGGTCCGCGAGCGCCCGCGCCACCGTGTTGCGGTTGATCCGGAGAAAGCCCGCGAGCTGGCGCACCGTCGGCACCTGCATGCCGGGCTTGAGCGCGCCGGTGTTGATCAGGTGCCGGATCTGGGTCTGGAGCTGGACATGGACGGGTACCGTGCTCTTGCGATTGACCCGGAGCCCCGAGGGCGGGGTGATCCGCGAGGCTTCGCGCGCCACGTCCGGCTGCCCTCAGGCCGTGGCTCGTCGTGGACCCGCGGCCAGCTTGGGCGCCCGCCCGGCCACCCAGTGCCCGACCTTGATGAGCGCGAATCCGACCGCGACCCGCACGGGGCGGCGCGCCGGCCGGAGCTTTCGGAGGAGGGCCAGGTGGGCTGCCGTCGCCCGGGCCTCGTCCAGCCGCTCTCTGACCAGTTGCTCGTGCAGGTGCGTGTTCATCGCCGTCCTCCCTGATGGGGGCCGCCTAGTGTCCTAGGACACTGGGATCGTTGGCCCGCATGCGTGTTGCTTAGTGTCCTAGTACATTAAGACACTACACCCGGCCTGTCAAGTTTTTGGCCCGGCAAGCTTTCGGAGGGTCGGGCGCTATTCGGCGGCGAGCCGGTAGCCCACCCCGGGCTCGGTCAGCAGGTACCGGGGCCGGGCGGGGTCGCGCTCGAGCTTGCGGCGGAGGGTCCCCATGTAGACCCGGAGGTAGTGGGCCTGGTCGGTATGGGCGGGTCCCCACACCTCCTTTAATAGGTGCCGCTGGCTCAGGACCCGGCCGGCATGCTTGACCAGCGCGGTCAGCAGCCGGTACTCGATCGGGGTCAGGTGGATGTCCTTCCCGTCGAGCAGGACCTGGCGCTTGACCTGGTCGACCACGAGGTCGCCCACCGCGAAGGTGGGCTCGCCGGATTCCCCGCCGGCCGCGCGGCGGAGGGCGACCCGCAGGCGCGCGAGCAGCTCCCCCACCGCGAAGGGCTTGCTGACGTAGTCGTCGGCGCCGGCGTCGAGCGCGGCGACCTTGTCGCGCTCCTGGCCGCGCGCGGAGAGCACGATGATCGGCACGCGGCTCCACTCGCGCAGGCGCCGGATCACCTCGAGGCCGTCCAGATCGGGCAGGCCCAGGTCCAGGATCACCACGTCGGGCTGGCGGCTCGCCGCCTCGGTCAGCCCGTCCTCGCCCGAGGTCGCCTCGTGCAGGCGATAGCCCTGGGCGCCGAGGGTGGCGCGCAGGAACCGCCGGATCTGGGGCTCGTCCTCGATCAGGACGACGACCGGCGGGGAAACCGGCGCGGGCGCGCTCGCGCCGGGCTCAGCCATCGTGCTCGCTCAGGATCGGCGGAGCTTCCTTGACCGGCAGCGTGAAGCGGACGCTGACGCCGCCGCCCGGCCGGTTCTCGGCCCAGATGCGCCCGCCGTGCGCGTTGACGATGCCCTGGCAGATCGCGAGGCCCAGCCCGGCGCCGCGCTGGGTCGGGGCGGCCTCGGTGCGGTGGAACTTCTCGAAGATGCGCCGCTCCTCGCCCGGGCGCAGCCCCGGGCCGCGATCGGCGACCTCGATGAGGACCGCGCCCCCCGCGTCCTCCGCGGTCACCTCGATCGGGCTCCCGGCCGGAGTGTACTTGAGCACGTTGTCGAGGAGGTTGATCAGGACCTGCTCGATCAGCACGTCGTCCATCGGGACGAGCGGCAGCTCGGAGGGCACGCGGGTGGTGACCGCGCGCCGCGCGAGGGCCTTGCCGAAGCGGCCGAGCGCGGCGCCGACGACCTCCTCGACGGGATGCCACTCGGTGTGGAGCTGGAGCGCGCCCGACTCGAGCCGCGTCATCTCGAGGAGGTTCTGGACCAGGCGGTTCAGGCGGTCGGCCTCCTCGTGGAGCGACTCGAGCAGGTCGCGCCGCGTGCCCGCGTCGAGGCGCGCCTCGTTCTCGAGGAGCGTGCTGGCCGCGCCGGTAATCGAGGCGAGCGGCGTGCGCAGGTCGTGGGAGACCGAGCTCAGCAGCGAGTTGCGCAGCCGCTCGGTCTCCGCGCGCACCTGGGCCCGCTCCGCGTCCTCCGCGAGCCGGGCGCGCTCGATGGCCAGCGCGGTCTGGCTGGCGAAGGCCTCGAGCTGGTGGAGCTGCTGCGGCGCCTGGAGCGGGCGCGGGTCCTGCGGCCGGAGCCCGAGCACGCCCACGGTGCCGCGGGAGCCGCTGAGCGGCACGTAGAGCCCGGAGGCGCCGGGGAGCGTGTCGGTGCCCTGGCCGGCGACCTGCCCGTGCTCGTGCACCCACTGGCCCACCGCGAGCTCGCTCGCGTCCATCGGGAACTGGGCGTCGTCGTCGGCGGGGGCCAGGCGCCCGTCCGCCTGCGGCAGCAGAACCACCACCCGGGTCCGGAACACCTCGGCGATGTGGCGGACCGCCACCGCCCGCAGCTCGCGGGCGCCGCGCGTGCCGGCCAGCTCCCGGCTCATCGCGTACAGCGCGGCCATGCGCCGCTCGCGCTCGCGCGCCGACTCGGCCTGGGCGCGGATGCGCACCGCGAGGCTGCTGATGACGAGGGCCACCACCAGCATGACCGCGAAGGTCACGAGGTACTGGGTGTCGGTCACCGCGAAGGTGAAGTAGGGCGGCACGAAGAAGAAGTCGAAGGCCGACACGCTCAGCAGCGTCGCCACCAGGGAGGCGCCCCGGCCCCACCGGGTGGCCACGATGATCACGCCGAGGAGGTAGACCATGATCAGGTTGGAGAGCGCGAAGTACGGGAACATCGCCCACGCGAGCCCGGTCGAGATCGCGACCGCGGCGACCGCCGCCCCGTAGGGCGCCCCGTCGGTCTGGCGGCGCCACGGCCTCGGAGGCAGCGGCTGCGAGTCGTCGCGATCGCCGCTGATCACGTAGACGTCGATCTCGCCGCTGCCCTGGACGAGCGTGTCCACGATCGAGCCCATCGCGACGCGCTTCCACCGCGACCGCTCCGGCTTGCCCACCACGATCTTGCTCACGTTGCGGGCGCGCGCGAAGGCGAGGATCTCGTCGCTCATCCGGGCCCCGGTGATCGTGTGCGTCTCGGCCCCGAGCTGGTCGGCCAGCCGCATGGTCTGGGCGACGCGGTCCCGCGCGTCCTGGGCGAGGCGCGTCTGGGCGGGCGTCTCCACGTAGGCCACGATCCACTCCGCCCCGAGCCCTTCCGCCATGCGCTTGGCCGCCCGCACCAGGCGGATCGAGGACGGGCTCGGCCCGATGCAGACGAGCAGCCGCTCGCGCACCGGCCACGTCTGGTGGATCGCGTGGTCGCGCATGTAGTGGCGCATCTCCGCGTCCACGTGCTGCGCGGTCACCCGCAGGGCCAGCTCGCGCAGCGCGATCAGGTTGCCCTTGCGGAAGAAGTTCTCGGCCGCCTCGCGCGCCTGGTCGGGGATGTAGATCTTGCCGTCCCGGAGGCGGTGGAGCAGGTCGTCGGGGGGCAGGTCGATCAGCTCCACCTCGTCGGTGTGGTCGAAGATGGAGTCCGGCACCGTCTCGCGCACCACCACCCCGGTGATCTTCGCCACCACGTCGTTGAGGCTCTCGACGTGCTGGACGTTCATCGCGGTGAAGACGTGGATGCCCGCCTCCAGGAGCTCGAGCACGTCCTGCCAGCGCTTGGCGTGGCGGGAGCCGGGCGCGTTGGTGTGGGCGAGCTCGTCGACCAGCACGAGGGCGGGGCGGCGGGCGAGCGCCGCGTCGAGATCGAACTCGGCGAGCGCGGTGCCGCGGTACTCCATCGGCCGGCGCGGGAGGATCTCGAGGTCCCCGAGGAGCGCCTGGGTCTCGGCGCGGCCGTGGGTGTCGACCCAGCCGACGATCACGTCGACGCCCTGCGCGCGCTGCTCGCGCGCAGCCTCGAGCATCGCGTAGGTCTTGCCGACGCCCGCGGCGGCCCCGAAGAAGATCTTGAGCTTGCCGCGGGCCCGGCGGGTCTCCGCCTCCTGGACGCGGGCCAGCAGCTCATCCGGATCCGGGCGACGCTCGGCGCTCATCGATCGACCCGGCGCCAGCCTACGACGGAAGAACCACGCGGTTCAACCACCGCGCGTCAAGAAGACGTAAAAACGCGGGCCGGCTCGTCTTGACGCGTTCTTGATGCGCGGCGGCCCGGTCTTGACGTGATCCTGCGCGGGCGGCGGCTAGAGTGGGCTCCGTCGAAGCCGGCGACGGGCAAGGAGGTCGGTGATGGCGGACATCGGGTTCCTCGGGGTGACGGTGGCGTTCTTCGGGCTGTCGTGGCTCCTCGTCCGGCTGTGCGAGCGGCTCTAGGAGGCGTCCATGCCCATCCTCCACGTCGTCGGGGCGCTGGTGTCGCTGGGGCTGCTCGTCTATCTCACGCTGGCCCTGCTGAAGCCGGAGCTCTTCCAGTGACCGCCAACGGGATCTTCCAGCTCGTCTTCTACCTGGCGGTGCTGCTGGCCCTGACCCGGCCCCTCGGCCTCTACATGGCGCGCGTGTACGACGGGCGGCGCGTCGCGCTCGATCGCGTGCTGGGCGGGCTCGAGCGGGCGGTCTATCGCGCGGGCGGGGTGTGGCCGAACGCGGAGATGGACTGGAAGACGTACGCGCTCGCGATGCTGTGGCTCAACCTGCTGGGGCTGCTCGCGGCGTATCTGCTCCAGCGGCTCCAGGGCGTGCTGCCGCTCAACCCGCAGGGTCTCGCGGCGGTGTCGCCGGACTCGGCCTTCAACACCGCGGTGAGCTTCGCCACCAACACCAACTGGCAGGGCTACGGCGGCGAGACCACCATGAGCTATCTCACCCAGATGCTCGCCCTCACCGTGCAGAACTTCGTCTCCGCCGCGTCCGGCATGGCGACGCTGGTGGCGCTGACCCGCGGCTTCGCCCGCCGCTCGGTCGAGACGATCGGCAACTTCTGGGTGGACCTGACGCGGGGCACGCTCTACATCCTGCTCCCGCTCTCCTTCGTCCTCGCGCTGGTCCTGGTGTCGCAGGGCGTGGTCCAGACCTTCGATCCCTACGCGACCGCCGCGGTGATCCAGCCGACGCGGTACGAGGAGCGGGCGATCGACCGGGACGGCCGGCCGGTGCTCGACGGCCAGGGCCGGCCGACGACGAGGACGTCCACGCTCAGCCAGCAGGTCATCGCGGTGGGCCCGGCCGCCTCCCAGATCGCGATCAAGCAGCTCGGCACCAACGGCGGCGGCTTCTTCAACGTGAACTCGGCGCACCCGTTCGAGAACCCGACCGCGCTGTCGAACGTCCTGGAGCTGCTCTCGATCCTCCTCATCGCGGCCGCGCTGTGCCACACCTTCGGGGCCATGGTCAAGGCCCCGCGCCAGGGCTGGACGATCCTCGCGGCCATGACCGTGCTCTTCGTCGCGCTCCTGGGCGTCTGCTACGTGGCCGAGCAGCACGGCGCGGTGTTCGTCCGGCAGGGGGTGGACCACGCGGCGGGCCCGCTCCAGTCGGGCGGCAACATGGAGGGCAAGGAGGTGCGCTTCGGCATCGCGAGCTCCGCGCTCTGGGCCACCGCGACCACCGCGGCCTCGAACGGCTCGGTCAACGCCATGCACGATTCCTTCACCCCGATCGGAGGGCTCGTGCCGATGGTCCTGATCCAGCTCGGCGAGGTGGTCTACGGGGGCGTCGGCTCCGGACTCTACGGCATGCTGGTCTTCGCGATCGTCGCGGTGTTCGTGGCCGGGCTCATGGTGGGCCGCACCCCGGAGTACCTGGGCAAGAAGATCGAGGCCTACGAGATGAAGATGGCCGCGCTCATGATCCTGATCCCGCCCGCGATCGTGCTGATCGGCACCGCGGTCGCGGTGCTCGTGCCCGCGGGCCGCGCGGGCATCCTCAACCCGACCGCGCACGGCTTCAGCGAGGTGCTCTACGCGTTCTCGTCGGCGGGGAACAACAACGGCAGCGCGTTCGCGGGTCTCGGCGCGAACACCCCCTTCTACAACACCGCGCTCGGCTGGGCCATGCTCGTCGCGCGCTACTGGCTCGCGATCCCCGCGCTCGCCATCGCGGGCGCCCTCGCCCGCAAGAAGACGGTGCCGCCGGGGCCGGGAACGCTGCCCACCGACACCCCGCTGTTCGCGGGCCTGCTGGTCGGCGTGGTGATCCTCGTCGGGGTGCTCACCTTCGTCCCCGCGCTGGCGCTGGGGCCGATCGTCGAGCATCTCACCATGATCGCGGCCCGCTGAGGGGAGCCGCCATGGCCGAGCCGGTCCGCGCGCGCGCGCTGTTCGAGGTGCCGATCGTGAAGCAGGCGATCGTGGATTCGTTCCGCAAGCTGACCGTCGGGCGCCAGGTGCGGAACCCGGTCATGTTCGTGGTCTACGTGGGGTCCATCCTCACCTCGCTGCTGTGGGGGCAGGCCCTGGTGGGCCGGGGCGAGGCGCCCGCCTGGTTCATCTTCTCGGTCGCGGCGTGGCTGTGGTTCACGGTGCTCTTCGCCAACTTCGCCGAGGCGATGGCGGAGGGCCGCGGCAAGGCCCAGGCCGCCTCCCTGCGTGGCGCGCGCCGCGACCTGCGGGCCCGGCGGCTCGAGCGCGCGGACCGGATGGCCCGCGCCGAGGCGATGCCGGCCTCCGGCCTGCGCAAGGGCGACCTGGTGCTGGTGGAGGCCGGCGAGCTGATCCCGGCCGACGGCACCGTCGTGGTCGGCGTGGCCTCGGTCAACGAGGCCGCGATCACCGGGGAGAGCGCGCCGGTCATTCGCGAGGCGGGCGGCGACCGCAGCTCGGTCACCGGCGGCACCCAGGTGCTGTCGGACTGGGTCATCGTGGAAGTCACCGCCAATCCCGGCGAGGCGTTCCTCGACCGGATGATCGCGCTGGTGGAGGGGGCGCGGCGGCAAAAGACCCCCAACGAGATCGCGCTCGACATCCTGCTCGCCGCGCTGACGATCGTGTTCCTGCTCGCCACCGCCACCCTGCTGCCGTTCTCGCTCTACAGCGTGGGCGCGGCCGGGCAGGGGACGCCGGTCACGGTCACCGTCCTGGTCGCCCTGCTGGTCTGCCTGATCCCGACCACGATCGGCGCGCTGCTGTCCGCCATCGGCATCGCGGGCATGGACCGCATGATCCAGAAGAACGTGATCGCCATGTCCGGCCGCGCGGTGGAGGCCGCGGGCGACGTGGACGTGCTGCTGCTCGACAAGACCGGCACGATCACGCTGGGTAACCGGCAGGCCACCGCGCTCTTCCCGGCCGCGGGCGTCAGCGAGAGCACGCTCGCCGACGCGGCCCAGCTCGCCTCCCTGGCCGACGAGACCCCCGAGGGCCGCAGCATCGTGGTCCTCGCCAAGGAGCGCTACCGCATCCGCGAGCGCGAGATCGAGAAGCTCGGCGCGACGTTCGTGGCCTTCACCGCCCAGACCCGCATGAGCGGGGTGAACCTGCAGGGCCGGCAGATCCGAAAGGGCGCGGCCGACGCCATCGAGGCGCACGTCCGGAGCCTCGGCGGGAGCCTGCCGGTCGAGGTGCGCCAGCAGGTGGACACCATCGCCAAGGCGGGGGCCACGCCGCTGGTGGTCTCCGACGGCGCGCGGGTGCTCGGGGCGATCCAGCTCAAGGACATCGTCAAGGGCGGCATCCGCGAGCGCTTCGCCCAGCTCCGCCGCATGGGGATCAAGACCATCATGATCACCGGGGACAACCCGCTGACCGCGGCCGCCATCAGCGCGGAGGCGGGGGTGGACGACTTCCTCGCCGAGGCGACGCCGGAGGCCAAGCTCCGGCTCATCCGCGAGGTGCAGGGCCAGGGGCGCCTGGTCGCGATGACCGGCGACGGCACCAACGACGCGCCCGCCCTCGCGCAGGCCGACGTGGCGGTGGCGATGAACACGGGCACGCAGGCAGCCAAGGAAGCCGGCAACATGATCGATCTCGACTCGAACCCGACCAAGCTCCTCGAGGTGGTCGAGACCGGCAAGCAGATGCTGATGACCCGCGGCGCCCTGACCACGTTCAGCATCGCCAACGACGTGGCCAAGTACTTCGTGATCATCCCGGCCACGTTCGCCGGCACCTATCCCGCCCTCGCCGCGCTCAACGTCATGGGCCTGGCCACCCCGGAGAGCGCGATCCTGTCCGCGGTCATCTTCAACGCCCTCGTGATCGTCGCCCTGATCCCGCTGGCCCTCAAGGGCGTGCGCTACCGCGCGCTCGGGGCCGCCGCGGTGCTGCGCCGCCACCTGTGGATCTACGGCGTCGGCGGTATCCTGGTCCCGTTCCCGGGCATCAAGCTCATCGACATGATCCTCGTCGCCTTGAGGCTCGTGTGAAGGGGGAGCCAGCATGATCGCGCAGCTCCGACCGGCCCTCGCCTCCCTGCTGCTGCTCACGCTGATCACCGGCGTGGCCTACCCGCTGCTGGTGACCGGCATCGCCCAGGCGGTCTTCCCATACCAGGCGAACGGCAGCCTGATCGTGCGCGACGGCGCCGTCGTGGGCTCGGCCCTGATCGGGCAGCCGTTCGACGATCCGCGGTACTTCTGGGGCCGCCCCTCGGCGACGGGCCCGTTCCCCTACAATGCCGCCGCGTCGTCCGGCTCCAACCTGAGCCCGACCAGCCCGGCGCTCGTCGCCGCGGTCCAGGCCCGGGTGGACGCCCTGCGGGCGGCCGATCCGGGCAACCCCGCGCCGGTGCCGGTGGATCTGGTGACCGCGTCGGCGAGCGGGCTCGATCCCCACGTCAGCCCGGCCGCCGCGCTCTACCAGGTCTCCCGGGTCGCGCGGGCGCGCGGGATGGCGCCGGAGGCGGTGCGCGCGCTGGTGGAGCGGCACGTCGAGGGACGCTTCCTCGGCATGCTCGGCGAGCCGCGCGTGAACGTGCTCGCGCTGAACCTGGCCCTGGACGGGCGAGGACGGCCATGAATCGAGCCGATGACGCCCGGGTCTGGATGGTGACGGGGGCGCTGGGCTCCATGGCCCTGGCCGTCCTCCTCATCCCGCTGCGCGCGCAGGTGGCCGCGTCCAACCTCGCCTTCGTGTTCATCGCGTTCACGATCGTGGTGGCCGAGCTCGGGGGCCGGGGCGCCGCGCTCGTCACCGCGCTGATCGCGGCGATGAGCCTGAACTTCTTCCTGACCGAGCCCTACCTGACGCTCACGATCAGCAAGACCGACGACGTGATCGCGTTCGTCGCCCTGGCCGCCTGCGGGCTCATCGCGGCCGCCTTCGGGCGGCGGCGCGAGCGGCTGTCCGACGTCGCGGGCCGCGCCGACCAGGAGATGACCACGCTGGCCCGGTTCGCGGAGCGCGCCCGGAGCGGGCGCGCGGTGGACGATCTGCTCCAGGACCTTCGGGCCGAGTTCGGCCTGGGCGGCCTCGTGCTCCGCGACGAGTCCGGGCGCGTGCTGGCCGCGGTGCCCGCGGACGCGGGGACCCGCCCGGCCCCGCGGCTGGCGCTCGACGGGGCCACGCTCTTCGCGGCGGGCGACGAGAGCCCGCGCTTCGGCGACAAGGGTCTGCGGCTGCCCGAGGGCGGCGGCCGGCTCGCGCTCCAGACCCGCCGCGGCGCGGTGTCCCTCGATCTCTGGGAGGGCAACGACCGGGGCTTCGGGCGCGACGAGAGCCGGACGCTCGCGATCGCGGCCTCGATCCTCGGTCTGGGGATGCGGTAAGGGCCTGGGTTTCGTGGTAGCGTGGCTCTATCGCCATGAAGCCTACATCGCTACGCGTCTTTGTACTGGCGCTCGGCGTGCTGGTGGCCTGGCCGTCGCTCGCGCTCGCGGTCGGAGAGCCCGAGCGGCTGTGGACCGTCGGCGACCGGGCCTTCCAGGACGGCCTCTACGGGGTCTCGCGCCGCATGCTCGAGCGCCTGGTCGACCGCTACCCGACCGACGGGCGTATCCCCGACGCCACGCTCCTGCTCGGCAAGGTGCGCCTCTCGCAGGGGCAGCACGAGGCCGCGCTGCAGGCGTTCCGCCAGGCCCAGACCTTCTCGCCCCCGCCCGGCCGGCCCGAGGAGGCCCGTTTCTGGGAGGGCGAGACGCTCTTCCGCATGAAGCGCTTCCCGGAGGCGCGGGCCATCTACGACCGGATCCTCGCCGAGAGCCCGAACTCGCCGAGCGCACCCGACGCGGTGTACGGGCTGGCCTGGGTGAACCTCGAGCTCAAGCGGCGCGATCAGGCGGTCACCGAGTTCCGCCGCATTCTCTCGAGCTATCCCGAGCACGGCAACGTCTCGTCGGCGACTTTCTACCTCGCCCGCACCCTGCTCGAGCTCAAGCGCCCCGATGAGGCGGTGGGGCTGCTCCGCGGCTTCGTGGCCCGGTACACCGACCACCGCCTGCTGCCGGACGCGCGCTACACGCTCGGCCAGGCGCTGATCGCGGGCGGCCAGGGCGACGAGGGCGTGGCCGAGCTGCGCGCCTTCGCCAAGGCGTATCCCAACCACGAGCTCGCGGCGGGCGCTCGCCGAAGTGTCGTGGACACGCTCGTACGCCAGGGCAAGAAGAACGAGCTGGCCGAGGAGTACAAGGCGCTCGTGGCGCAGTCTCCCGCGACCGCCGAGAGCCTCTACGACGCGGGGCTCGTGGCCGGCAAGCTCGGGCGCCCGCGCGACGCCGACACCGCGTGGGCGCGCCTGCGCAAGGACTTCCCGGATCACCCGCTGAGCGGCCGCGTCTCGCTCGAGATGGCCCAGACCGCCTTCGCCAAGAGCAGCTACAAGGACGCCTCCACGCTGGCGCGCGCGGCCTCCCGCAGCCCGGAGGACGCGGTGCGCGGCGAGGCCTTCGTGCTGCTGGGCGAGAGCGAGCTCAAGCAGCGCCGTCACGCCGCCGCGATCACCGCCTTCAAGTCCGCGGCGGAAGCGCCGGCGCTGGAGCCCGCCATGCGCTTCCGCGCGCTGGCCGGCACCGGCCTGGCCCACGAGGAGCAGCGGCAGTACGGTCCGGCCGCGAAGCTCTACGAGGAGGTCGCGACCAAGAGCCCGGACAAGACCCTCGCCGCCTGGGCGAAGGAGCGGCTCGCCGCGGTCAACGCGGCGGCCCGGTCCGAGGCTCCGCCGGCCGACAAGGCCGCGCCCAAGAAAGCGGCGCCCGAGAAGACCGCCCCCAAGAAGGCGCCGTCGGGAGGCACGAAGTGATGAGACCGCGCGTGCTCCTCGTGGCCGCGCTCCTCGCCCTGCTGGGCGGCGCCAGCGCGCGCGCCGAGATCGTCCTGATGCTGCCCGCGCCCGACGTGGGCGCACTGGTGCCGCTCGCGGCGCCCGCGCTCGACAAGCCCCCGGTGCCGCTGCCCCCGGTGCCGCTGCCGGCGGCGCCGCAGGGCATGCCCGAGCTGCCGCCGGCCCCGATGGTGGGGCACCTGGGCGAGCGGCCGGTGGCGCCGCTGCCCCCGCCGCGGTTCCTGGCCTGCAACCCGGTGGGCAACCTGCTCGGCGTGGCCTCCGAGCTGATCGAGTGCGGGCGGGCCCGGTACCAGCGCAACGAGCTCGAGGAAGCCCGCGCGGTGCTCGAGAAGGCGGCGCAGTTCGCCAGCGAGCGCACCCAGATCCGCGAGGCGCGCTACTGGCTCGGCGAGACGCTGCTGCGCCTCAACAAGCCGGCCGACGTCGAGCGCCTGATGCTGCAGGTCCAGCAGGACGATCCGCGCGGCGAGCTCGGCCTCTACGCCGCGCATCAGCTCGGCTGGGTGTCCCTCGAGCTCAACAAGCCGGACCGCGCGCTCACCTACTTCGACACCCTGCTGAAGGTCGGCGCGCCGCCCGCCATCATCTCCTACGCGCGCCACGGGCGCGGGCTCGCGCTCTACGGGCTCAAGCGCTACCCGGAGGCGCGCGACACCTGGGTCGGCCTGCTCAACCAGAGCGCGCCGCGGGCGGTCGCGTGGGAAGGCACCTTCTGGCTCGGCGACACCCTCGGCCGCCTCGGCGACCACGCGGGCGCGGTCCAGCGCCTGCAGACCTTCGTCTCCGGCGGGCCGCAGGTGCTGATCGACAGCGGGCTCCTGCGCCTGGGGTGGTGGAACCGGGCCGCCGGCCAGCCGCTCGAGGCCGCCAAGGCCTATCGCGGGCTGCTCTCGGCCTACCCGCAATCGAAGGAGGCGCCGTGGGCCCGCGCCGGGCTCGTGCAGGCGCTGCTGGACCTCGACGACTATCCCGCCGCGCGCGAGGAGGCCAAGAAGCTCGAGGCGATGGACCGGACCGGCGCCCTGGTGGTGCCGGTGCGCCTGCTGATCGGCCGCTGGGCCACCGAGAAGGGCCGCTTCGACGAGGCGCGCGAGATCGACGACGAGCTGCTCGCGCGCACCCTCGATCCGGCCACGCGCTCGTACGTGCTGGCGCTGAGCGCGGAGGCCAGCCGCGCGGGCGGCCAGGTCGGCGAGGCGCGGGATCGCTTCGAGCTCGTCCGCGGGACGCCCGGCTCGCCCGCGCTGGCCGCCTACGCGGCGCTGCGCCTGGCCCAGATCGATTTCGACACGCGCGAGTTCGCCAAGGCGCGCGACGGCGCGCGCAAGCTCCAGGCCGACTCCGCGGCGCCCGCCGAGATGCGCGCGGCCGCGCTCGTGCTGGCCGGAGAGGCGGCCTACTGGGCGCGGGATTACTCGCAGGCGGCCGCGTCCTACGGCGGCTTCCTGTCGGCGTACCCGAGCTATCCGCAGGCGCCGATGGCGAGCTTCGCGCTGGGCTGGGCCGAGCTGCAGGGCGGCAAGCCGGACGCGGCGCGCCAGCGCTGGACGCGCTACGCCCAGCAGGCGCAGAGCGACCCGCGCGCCCCCGAGGCGCTCGTGCTCGCGGCGGAGCTGGCGGGCCGCGCGGGCGACTTCGCGGGCGCGCAGACGCTGCTCGACCAGGTGGTGGACCGCTACC
>DATFGS010000206.1:0-1370 GCA_035249225.1 Candidatus Methylomirabilota bacterium
CGCCGCGGGCCGAAGAAGTCGGGCAGCGCGGCGCGGCCCACCGGGCCGAGCGGCCCGCCCGAGTGCAGGAAGACGCGCATGCGCTAGGGGCCGAGCAGGCGCTTGAGCTGCGGCATGGACTTGACGATGTAGTGCGCGACCCCGTCCGGCCCGCCCTTGGGGGCGAACAGCACCGCGGTCATGCCGACGCGGCGCGCGCCGCGCACGTCGGAGTCGATGCTGTCGCCCACCATCGCCGCCTCGTCCACCCCGAGCCCCATGCGCTGGAGCGCCAGCTCGAAGAGCGGCGGCTCGGGCTTGCCGATCACGATCGGCCGCGCCCCCGCCGCCGAGGCCACCGCCTCCACGATCGCGCCGCAGCCGGGCAGGAACTGGCCGTCCTCCATCGGCAGGCGCGGGTCGATGTTCGGCGTGACGAACGCGGCGCCCGCGTCCACCGCGCGCGCGGCCGCGGTCAGGCGCTCGTAGCTGAACTCGAAGTCGTTGCCCACCACCACCACGGTGGCGTCGCGGTAGGCGTCCACCGGCACCAAGGTGTGGCCCGCCTCCACCACCACCGCGGCCAGCTCCGGCCCGCCGATGGCCAGCACCCGCGACGGGCCCCAGCGCTGGGCCACGACCTCGCCCAGGATCTCGAGCGGGGTGAGCACCTCGGCTTCCTTCGCCTCGACCCCCAGGCGCTCGAGCTTGACCTGCATGGTCCGGGCACGGGCGCGCGAGTTATTGGTGAGGAAACACAGCCCCTTGCCCTGCCGGCGGATCAAGGCGAGCACCTCGGCGGCCCCCGGCGTCAGCACCTCGCCGGTCCACACGCAACCGTCGAGATCGAAGACCAGGCCGCGCATCTCGCGGAGGGCACGCCGTGGCGGGCTCATGGGTGGCGGTCGGATACTAACACGCGGGCCACGAGCCCGGGGGGCGGCGGCGGCACCGGCTCTCTCAAAACTTTGGGCGCGAGGCCGATCGCGCTAGATTTGAGGCGCCATGAGTAACGGGCGGACGTATACGCTGCGGAACGCGGCGTCGATCGTCTTCGCGCTGACCGCAGTGATTCCCCTGCTGCTCTTCACCTACACGCTCTACCTGCTCGGGCAGCTCGGGCAGTTCCAGGCCCAGATGGGCCTCGGCGTCGCGCTCGGCTGTGCCCTGGTGGGCCTCTTCATCTTTTCGAACCTGATGGCGCGCCTGTCCGAGGTGCTGCGCTTCCTCGAGGAGCAGCCGGCTTCCGTCGCGACGCCCGGCACCGCCGAGACCGCGGCGGCCGTCGATCGGACGAGCCGCCCGATGACGGCGACGTCCAACGGCCCCGTGAGCCCGCCCTGGCCGGGGCCGGGCGGCCTGATCGTTCCCGGGCTCGGGACGATCACCGC
>DATFGS010000207.1:0-18735 GCA_035249225.1 Candidatus Methylomirabilota bacterium
GGACGTGTCGCTGGCCACCGCGCTCGGCCGCGAGGTCGGCGTGCCGATGCGCCTGGCGAACCTCGCGCTCGAGGAGATCACCGAAGCGCTCGGCCGCGGCTGGGGCGACCGGGACTCGAGCAGCTTCATGCTGCTGGAGGAAGAGCGCGCGGGCGTCGACATCAAGGTGCCGCGCGAGCGCCTCCGGCAGATCCTCGAGCAAGACGGGCGGTGAAGCGCCGCGTCTACCCCTTGAGGCCGCTCAGGCGCACGCCCTCGACGATGCGCCGGTTCGCGACCACGAAGACCACCAGCAGCGGCAGCGCGCTGAGCGCGGCGCCCGCCATGATCGGCCCGTAGGACTCGGAGCTGTAGGCGCTGCGGAGCAGCGCGAGCGCGACCGGCAGCGGGAACATCTCCGGCTTGTTGACCGCGATCAGCGGCCACAGGAAGTCGTTCCAGGCCGAGCGGAACGCGAAGATCGCGAGCGCGGCCAGCACCGGCTGCGACAGCGGGACGATGATCCGGGAGAACACCTGCCAGGGCCCCGCCCCGTCGATCAGGGCGGCGTCCTCCAGCTCGCGAGGCATCGTCACGAAGAACTGGCGCAGCAGGAAGACTCCGAAGGCGAAGATCATGGCCGCCTCCGGCACGATGAGGCCCTGGTAGGTGCTGAGCCAGCCGAGCCGCTGGGTGAGCACGTACTGCGGCACCAGCAGCACCGCGTTCGGGATCATCAGGCTGCCCACCAGCAGGGCGAAGACCAGGTCGCGTCCCGGAAAGCGGAGGCGGGCGAGCGGGTAGGCGGCCATCGCGCTGGTCGCGAGGACCAGGATCACGCTGCCCATCGCCACCACCAGGCTGTTGACGAAGGCGCGGCCGATGCGCGCGGTGCGCGAGCTGCCCAGCAGCACCTCGTGGTAGTGATCGCCGGTGGGCGGCCACGGGATCCACTCGGGGGGCAGCCGGATGATGTCGGGCGCGGGCTTGAGCGAGGTGACGACCACCCACGCGATCGGCGAGAGCCAGAGCACGGCGAGGGCGAGCAGGGCCACCGTGAGGGCCACGCTCGAGCGGTCGACGGACCGGAGGCCGCGGGGCACCGCTCAGTACTCGGTGTGGCCGCGCAGCAGGCGGAACTGGAGCACCGAGAATGCGAGGATGACCGCGAAGAGGACCCAGGCCATCGCGGAGGCGGCGCCGAACTGGAAGAAGTTCTGGAACGCGGCCTCGTAGAGGTGCTGGACCACGGTGCGGGTGGCGTCGCCGGGGCCGCCGCCGGTGAGCACGAAGACCTGGCCGAAGAGCTGGAACGAGCCGATGACGTGGGTCACCACCACGAAGAGCAGCACCGGGCGGAGCAGCGGCAGCGTGATGGCCCGGAAGCTGCGCCAGCCGGAGGCGCCGTCGAGCGCGGCCGCCTCGTACAGATCGCGCGGGATGTCCTGCAGGCCGGCCAGGTAGATCACGAGGTAGTAGCCGGTGACCCACCAGACGGTGGTGAGGATGATGGTCCACATCGCGGTCTGCGGATCCGCGAGCCAGGAGCGCGCGGGCAGCCCGAGGCTCCGGAGGTAGTAGTTGAAGGGGCCGACCACCGGATCGAGGAGCCAGAGCCAGGCCAGGCCCACCGTGACCACCGAGAGGGTGAACGGAAAGAAGAACACGCTGCGGAGGAGGGTGCGCAGGCGCCCGCGATTCAGCGCGAGCGCCAGCGCCAGGGGCACCGCGAGGATCGGGAGCGTGCTGGCCACCGTGTAGAACGCGGTGTTCCAGAGGCTCACGTGGAAGCGGTCGTCGGCGAGGAGCCGCGTGTAGTTGGCGACGCCGACCCACTGCTCGGTGGCGCGGCCGAGCCGCGCGTTGGTGAAGGACAGGCGCAGCCCCTCGAGCAGGGGATAGAGGCGGTAGCCCGCGAAGAGCAGGAGGCCCGGCGCCAAGAAGGCGTACGCGACGCGCGTCTGGCGCGACATATCTCGGAGGGGGGCTGCGCCCCCCTACCGAACCTCCCCCCAAGGACGAGTTGCGCGGGCGAAGCCCGCGCTCGAAGCGGCCGTGCCGGATCGGCGCCACGCCATGGTACCGGGACACACGCCTAGTCCGGCAGCGCGTTGATCTGGCGCGCCAGATCCTCCATCGCGGCCCGGGCCGGCTTCTGCCCGGTGTAGATCGCCTCGATCACCGGGCGCGTGACGTTCTCGGCCGCGACCCACTTGGGGGTGGGCTGCCCGACCTGCCAGCTGGGCGCCTGGGCCAGCAGGGCCTTCAGGACCGGGTCGCCGGTGATGCGGGGATCCGCGTGGGCCTTGCGGCTGGCCGAGACCTGCCCGGCCTTGAGCGTCCACTCGGCCACGTTGTCGGTCATCCAGCGGACGTGCGCCCAGGCCGCGTCGCGCTTCGCGCGGTCGGCCGCCCCCTTCGGCTTCGGGAAGGTGTACTGGTGCGGCATCGCCCAGACCACCGGCTGCTTGAACAGGCGCGGCACCGGCACCGCCACGAAGTCCACCTTGGCCTCGCGCAGGCCGCTGAAGTTCCAGGAGCCCGCGATCCACATCCCGAGGCGGCCCGCGATGAACGCGTCGCGGCAGTTGGTATTGGCGGGCGGGGCGACCTTGTGCTGATTGGGCAGCGCCTCCCAGAACTCGGCGACCTCGAGCGCGGCGGGATCGGAAACCCCCGCGCGCCTGAGATCGGCCGCGTAGATGTTGGCCCCGTTCTGCCAGAGCAGGTTGTGGAAGCCCCAGGTGTAGCGGCCGGGGTTCACGGTGCCGATGGCGAAGCCGAAGGTCTCGGCCTTGGTGATCTTCTTGGCCATGGTGACGAGCTCGTCGCGGCCGGCGGGCACGCGCGGACGCCCGTCGGCGCCGACCAGCCCCGCGTCCTTCATCACCTTCACGTTCAGGTACATGATGTGCTGCGGGACGTCGAGCGGCAGCGAGTAGCGCCTGCCCTGGAAGGTGCCGCCCTGCCAGGTGGCGGGGAGGTAGTCCTCTCCGCGGAAGCCCTTGCCGGCGGCGGTGGCGTCGTCGATCGCCTCGAGCACGCCGTCGCTCGCGAAGTGGGGAACCTCCACGGTGTGGATGAGGGCGAGATCGGGCCCCTCGCCCGCGGGCACCGCGACCTGGAGCTTGGCGTAGAGATCCACCCACGGCAGCCGCTGCTGCTCGATGCGGATGCCGGTCTCGCGGGTGAAGCGGTCGATGAGCTCGTCCATCACCTTGCCGTCGGCGCCGGTGAGGCCGTTCCAGTAGGTGATGGTTGCCTTCGGCTGCGCGGCGGCGCGGCGGGTGAGCGCGGCCACCCCGACGCTCGCGGCGCCCGCGACGAAGGCCCGACGGCTGACGCGCTTCCGCTCGACGACGTGGTCGGACATGTCCATGGGATTCCTCCGCGCGCCACTCTACGGCGCCGCGCGGCGGAATGTCAATTGACAGCCCCGGCCGCGCTTCCTAGACTCGGCCGATGACCACGCGCATCGGGATCGACCTGCGACGACGTCTCGGCACGGTGGACCGCCGCATCTTCGGCCAGTTCATCGAGCATCTCGGCCGCTGCATCTACGGCGGCATCTACGAGGAGGGCTCGCGGCTGTCGGACGCGCGCGGGTTCCGGCGCGACGTGCTGGAGGCCGCCCGGCCGCTCGCGTTCCCGATCCTGCGCTGGCCCGGCGGCAACTTCGTGAGCGGCTACCACTGGCTCGACGGGGTGGGGCCGAAGGACGAGCGGCCGCGCCGGAGCGAGCTGGCCTGGTACGCGGAGGAGTCCAACCGATTCGGCACCAACGAGTTCATCGAGTACTGCCGGGAGATCGGCACCGAGCCCTTCATCTGCGTGAACATGGGCTCGGGCACGATGGACGAGGCGCAGGCGTGGGTGGAGTACTGCAACGGGACCGGCAACACCTCCTGGGCGAACCTGCGGCGGCGGCACGGCTACGCTGAGCCGCACCGGGTGCGGTACTGGGGCCTCGGCAACGAGATGTACGGAGGCTGGCAGATCGGCAACCTGGAGGCGCGCGACTACGTCAAGCGCGCCCGGGCCTTCGCGATGGTGATGAAGCGCACCGACCCGACCATCGAGCTGGTGGGCTGCGGCCAGAACGGCTGGAGCGAGTGGGACGAGGTGGTGCTGGGCGGCCTCGCCGAGTTCGTCGACTTCCACTCGATCCACCTCTACACCGGCAGCCCCGACCACTACACCACCGTGATGCAGTCGCACCAGGCCGAGCGGGCGGTGCGGATCTGCGCGGCGCTCATCGAGCGGGTGCGGCACCAGCAGCAGATCGGGCACCCGATCCACATCGCGTTCGACGAGTGGAACGTGTGGTACCGCACGCGGAGCCACGCGGACCGGGTGGGCGGGGTGGAGGAGCGCTACACCCTCACCGACGCCCTCGCGGTGGCCTCCTACCTGAACGGCTTCATCCGCCAGTGCCGGGTGGTGCGCATGGCCAACTTCGCCCAGCTCGTGAACGCGATCGCCCCGATCTTCACCAGCCGGCAGGGCCTCTTCCTCCAGACGATCTACCACCCGCTCCGGCTCTACGCCGAGCACACCCTGGCCGAGGGGCTCGACGTGCACGTGGACGGGGAGCGCTACCCCCTCGATCCCGCGCGGGAGACCGACGCGGGCGGGGGCCGCGTGCACCACGTGTCCGATCTGGGGCCGTTCCTCCTGATCGACGCGGCCGCGAGCACGGACGAGACGGGCCGCGAGATCTCGGTGGCCCTGGTCAACCGGGACCGCGACCGGGATCTCGCCGCCATGGTGGAGGTGACGGGCGCGGACGTGGCGGGCCCGGTGCGGGTCTGGGAGGTGAACGGGCCCGAGGTGGGGGCGATGAACTCGTTCGAGCAGCCGCGCCGGGTAGACGTGCGGGAGCGCGGGGTCACCGCGCGGAGCGGCGGGCTCGACTACACGTGCCCCGCGCACTCCATCACGATCCTGCGATTCGCCGCGCGCTGACCCTCAGCCTTCGGCCGCGACGGTCTCGAAGGCGCGCTCCGCCGCCTCCAGGGTGCGGGCCACGTCCTCCTCGGTGTGCGCGGCCGAGACGAACCAGTTGTGGCTCGGGTGCGCGTAGGCTCCGCCCTCGGTCACCAGCGAGCACCAGCGGCGCGTGCGCCGGCGCTCCGGATCGTCCGCGAAGCGGATCACCGGCATCGCGGGCTGGCCGACCGGCATCAGCGGCACGCCGTGGCGGCGGGCCCGCTCGGTCAGACCGTCGCTCAGGAGCGCGCCGATCCGCTGGATGCGCGCGATCGCGTCGGTCCGGGCGAGGACGTCGAGGGTGGCGAGAGCCGCCGCGAAGGAGCCGCTCGCGAAGAAGAAGGAGCCGGTGAAGTAGATGCGCTCGGCGGCCGCGCGGAGCGCCTCGCGCGCGAGGCCGGCGGAGAGCGCGTGGCCGTTGGCGATCGCCTTCGAGTAGCAGATGAGGTCGGGCGCGGCCCCGAAGTGCTCGCAGGAGCCGCCCAGGTTGAAGCGGAAGCCCGCGCGCACGTCGTCCATCGCGAAGAGGGCGCCGTGGGCGTCGCAGAGGGCCCGCAGCCCTGCGAAGAAGCCGGGCGCGGGGCCGGCGCCGGTCAGGTGGTCGAACGGGGCGGTCATCACCACCGCGATCTCGCCGGGGTGCGCGGTGAAGAGGGCGCCCAGCTCGTCGAGATCGTTCCAGGCGAACTCGAGCAGATCGTCACGATAATGCGCGGGCACCCCGGGGAGATGGGGCAGGGCCCACGGCCGCGCCGCGTGATAGGCGCCCCGCACGCGGGCGATGCGCGGCCGGCCGGTGTGAGCGCGCGCCACGTCCACCGCCCAGCTCGTCGCGTCCGCGCCGTTCTTGCCGAACACCGCGAAGTCCGCGCGCGGGGTCAGGGCCACGAGGCGCTCCGCCAGCTCCACCATGCGCGGGCCCGGCAGGGGGAGGCAGTCGGCGCCCGCGAGCTGCTCGGCCACCGCGGCTTCCACCGCGGGGTGGCCGTAGCCCAGGATCATCGGCCCGTAGGCGCACATCCAGTCCACGTACTCGTTGCCGTCCACGTCCCAGACGCGGGAGCGCTCGGCGCGGGCGAGGAAGCGGGGATGGCCCTCGCCGAGGGCGGCCCCGTTCTGGTGGCCGTAGACCCCGCCCGGCAGGACCCGGCGGGCGCGCTCCCAGAGCGCGTGGCTCGCGGCGAGGCGAGGAGGCGGGGTGTCCATGGCGCGGGCATGATAGCACCCGCGCCGGAGAGCGGGCCCGGCGGCGCTAGCGCTGGAGGCCCAGGGCCATCACGGTCGCGGGGTCCGCCCTCCCCGTGACGTGGAGCCCCTGGCGGCGCTGGAACGACCGCAGCGCTTCCGCGGTATGCGAGTTCATGGCCGCGTCGGTGGGGCCCGCGGGGTAGCCGCGCTCCTGGAGCGCGGCGCGGACGGCGCGCAGGCGGTCCTCGTAGCGGCTCACGAGGGCGCTCGGCTGGCGCTCGCGCTGGTACTCCGCCCGCCGGAGCAGGTCGCGCTCCCAGCGGCCGGTCAACGACAGTCCGAGCTCGATGACCCCGTACACCGTGAGCATGGCGAGGCCGGCCACGAGCGGGAAGAAGACCACCGGACGGGTGATGTTTCCGCGCAGCCAGCCGATCACTCGCTCGCTCATGCGGGAGACGACCTGCAACCGTTGTGCCGCCACCGGAGCTTCGAAATCCCCAGAGATCCACACGTGATCCACCCGGCGGAGCGCCGGGTGCGCTTCCCGACCGAAGAAACTACACGGACGGAATTACCGGCGGCGGGCCGGCTACAGGTTCGGCAGGACGGTGGAGGCGAAGAGCCAGGTGCCCTCGGGTCGGGGGACGTCGGCGAAGTTCACGGTGAGGCGCCGGGCACCCTGCCGGACGATGCCCTGCATGGTCTCGGTCACCTGGGCGGGGGTGCCGACGATCTGGATGTCGTTGAGGGAACGAATCCGCGGCGAGTGCTTCAGCCGCTCGACCTCGCGCTCGGTCTCCGCGATGAGGATGCCGACGCGGACCACCTGCTCGATGGAGTCGTAGTCGCGGCCCACGTCGCGGCAGTGGGCCTTGAGCACCTCCTGCTTGTGCGCGTAGGCCTCCGGCCCCTTCCACACGTAGTTCCACCAGTCGGCGTGCCGGGCCACGACCCGCAGCAGGTACTTCTCGCCCGAGCCGCCCACCATGACCGGCGGCACCGGGTCCGGCCGCGGCTCGCAGTAGGCGCCCGCGATCCGGTAGTGCTCGCCGTGGTACTCGGCCGGCGCGCCGGCCCACATGCGCCGGATCAGCTCGATGGCCTCCGCGAGCTGGGCGATGCGCACCCGGGCGGGCGGGTACGGGAAGCCGTACGTCCGGTACTCCTCCTCGTTCCAGCCCGCGCCGATGCCCAGGATCACCCGGCCGCCCGAGAGGGCCTGCGCGGTCGCGGCCATCTTGGCGAGGTGGGCCGGGTTGCGGAAGCTGTTGCAGAGCACCTCGTGGCCGCAGCGCTTGTCGGGATAGCGGGCGAGCGCCCAGGTGAGCAGCGTCCAGCCCTCCGCCACCTTGTTGGCGCCGTACTGCAGATGGTCCGGCATCCACAGGATGTCGAAGGGGGCGACGGTCTGGTCGAAGTAAGGGAAGGTGTCCTCGACCAGCCGCGACCAGACGTTGAGCCCGACGGGAACGGCCATCGGGGCGGCCCTAGCCGCGGAACTGGCGCCGGTCGCCCGCGCGCAGCCAGAGGCGCACGAGGTGCCGCCGCTCCTCGGCGGTTCCGGCGTCCTGGTAGGGAGTGCGCCCGTGTACGATCACGCGGTTGTTCAGCACCTGGATCTGCCCGCGCTCGACCCAGAGGTCGAGCCGGTGGGCGGGGTCGCTCAGGAATGCGTCCATGAGGCGCACCGCCTCCGCCCCGTCCGCGTCCAGCGCGCGGCCGGTCTTCTCGTAGCCGCGCACGATGTGCCGGGCGTTGAAGCGCGTGCGCAGGCGCCCGTCCCACGCGAACACCGGCCGGAAGTTGGTCGCGGCCGCGTCGGCGGCCTGGTACTCCTGGCGATCGCGGTAGAAGACGTCGTAGAGGCGGCGCAGCAGCGCGGGGTGCTCGCTCAGGAAGTGGTTGTGGGCGGCCGCCGCACTCGACACGATGCTCATGCCCCCGGCCCGCGCGGGCCGCAGGCAGAAGAGGCTCACGTAGTTGGGCGGCGCCTCGCCCATGCTGCTGTCGGTGTGCATCTCGAGCCCTTCCGGAGTCAGCGCGGCCCGCGTGTCCTGGGTGTACTCCTGCCCGTCGTGGCGCACGTCGTAGATGACGGTGCCCTTCCACTCCTGCGCCACCGGCGGCTCGAGGAAGGTCATCAGGAGCCAGTAGAGCGCGATCGCCTCGTCGCGGGTCGTGGTGTCCACCGGGAGCCGGTCCAGCATCACGAAGCCCGGGCCCTCGTCGAGCTGGCGGCGCACCTCGCCCATCCAGCGGCCGGTGGCGGCGAGCGGGAAGTGCTCGGGCAGGAGCAGGAGGGTCGGCACCGGCGCCCGGCGCAGCTCGGCGAGCGCGGCCCCGAGCTCGCTCAGCACCGCGGCGGGGATCGGGAGCAGGTAGCGCTCGGGGGCCAGGGTCGGGCCGTGCCAGGCCGCGGGCTCCGGGATCAAGGCGGAGAGCATGGCGGGCGCCTCGGTGGTCTTCACGGAGGCGTATTCTAGCAGCCCACGCTGTCGCGCCGGGGCTTTACCTGGTGCGGGTGAAGCGCTAGCATGGCGCCCGCGAAGGGGCGGACCGGGTGAGTCCGCTGGAGGAGAACCCCGCAGGACCAAGGGTCCAGAGGACCCGAGGGGAGGAGTGCCATGATAGGAGCCTCGATGACGCGGCGGATCGTCTGGCTGATCGTCGCCGTCACCGGTCTCGCGCTCGCCGCGTGGCCGGCCATTGCCCAGCAGACCACGCCGCCCGCCGAGCCTCCGAAGCAGGAGGAGGTGCCCTTCTGGGCGATCGGGCGGCCGCAGGCGGGGCCGGGCGCGCAGATGGCGCCGGTCCCCGCGTTCCCGATTCCGACGCCCGCCGACAAGCTGCCGCTCGCCAAGATGAAGGTCCCGCCCGGGTTCAAGGTCGAGCTGTTCGCGGCCGACGTGTTCGACGCGCGCGGGCTCCGGCAGGGGGACAAGGGCACGGTCTTCGTCAGCTCGCTGTTCGGGGCCGGCAAGATCTATGCGCTGGTCGACAAGGGCGGCAAGCGCGAGGTCAAGGTCATCGCCGAGAAGCTGATGCTCCCGAACGGGATCGAGTTCCACAAGGGCTCGCTGTACGTGGCGACGCCGAAGGAGATCACCCGCTACGACGACATCGAGGCCCGGCTCGAGAATCCGCCCGCCCCGGTGAAGGTCTACGACCAGCTTCCGGGCGACGTGCCGCACGGCTGGAAGTTCATCAAGATCGGGCCGGACGGCAAGCTCTACGTGCCGGTGGGGGCGCCCTGCAACATCTGTGAGCCCGACCCGGAGAAGTACGCGCAGATCCGCCGCATCAACCTGGACGGCAGCGGCATGGAGATCGTCGCCCGCGGCGTGCGCAACACGGTGGGTTTCGACTTCCATCCGAAGACCGGCGAGCTGTGGTTCACCGACAACCAGCGCGACTGGCTCTCCGAGGACCTGCCCAACGACGAGCTGAACCGCGTGACGAAGCAGGGCCAGCACTTCGGCTATCCCTACTGCCACCAGGGCGACTTCGCGGATCCGCAGCTCGGCTGGGGCAAGGCCTGCGCGGACTTCGTGAAGCCGGCGCTGCTCCTGGGACCCCACTCGGCGCCGCTCGGCATGCGCTTCTACACCGGCAAGATGTTCCCGCAGAAGTACCAGGGCGCCATCTTCATCGCGCGCCACGGGCCGTGGAACCGCACCCAGAAGTACGCGGGCGACGTGGTCGCGGTCTTCCTCAACCCCAACGGCACCGTGAGGTCGATGGAGCCCTTCCTCACCGGGCTCGTCGAGAACAACGGCTACCTCGGGCGCCCGGTGGACGTGCTCGTGCTGAAGGACGGCTCGCTCCTCGTCTCGGACGACCACGCGGGCGCGGTCTACCGGATCAGCTACAAGAAGTGACGGGGACCACCGGGCCGGGGGCGGTCATGCGACCGCTCTCGGCCCGTGTCGTCCTCGTGGCCTCGCTCCTGCTCCCGGCTCTCGCGATGGCACCCGGGCCGGCCGCGGGCCAGTCGGTGGACGAGCGCTTCACGGTGTGCCTCGCCTGTCACGGCGCGGACGGGCAGTCCCGGGTTCCCGAGACCCCGTCGCTGGGCGGGCAGCCGTCGTTCTTCGTGGTCGCCCAGCTCTTCCTGTTCCGCGAGGGTCGCCGGGACAACGCGGCCATGCTCGCGGCCGCCAAGGGCCTGACCAACGGCGACCTGACCGCCTTCGCCGAGCGTGTCACCAAGCTGCCGCCGCCCCCGCCGCCCGAGGACGCGCCCGACCCCGCCCGCTTCGCCCGGGGCCGGGCCCTCACCCTGCGCCACCCCTGCGCGGTCTGCCACAACCCCGACTTCTCCGGACGCGAGCAGATGCCGCGGCTGGCCAACCAGCGGGAGGACTATCTGCTCAAGTCCATGCGGGAATACAAGAGCGGGACGCGGCTGGGCTACGGCGGGGCGATGTCCCAGGAGCTGGCCGGGCTCAGCGACCAGGATCTGATGGACCTCGCCCACTTCCTGGCCCACCTGACCCGGAAATTTTGACAGACCCAGGACGAACATGGTACTAACGGGGCCGTCATGGCCGGTCGGCTCCGGTGAACCGCTCGATCCGCGCTGTCGCCCCCCTCGCCATCGGCCTGCTCCTGCTCGGCCTGCCCGCCGCGGTGCACGGGGAGGCCTTCCTCGACCTCTACGCGGGAAAGAGCTTCACGCAGGATAGCGACCTCCGGATCAAGCAGTCGCGGCTGGGCAACGACTACACCTTCGAGGACGTGTCCTTCCGGGACGACTCGTTCAAGGATCCGCCGTACTACGGGGTGCGCGCGGGGTACTTCTTCGAGCGGTACCCGTGGCTCGGGCTCGCGGTCGAGTTCTTCCACATGAAGATCACCGCGGATACCTCGGACGTCCGCCCGGTCGACGGTACGCGGAACGGGGCCGCGCTGTCCGGCGGGGTCAAGGTGAACTCGATCGTGCAGCGGTTCGCGGTGACCCACGGGGTCAACTACCTCACCCTCGACGCGCTGTTCCGCTATCCGCTGCTGCAGAGCCCGGAGCGGTTTCCGAGGGGGCGGCTCCAGCTCTACACGGGCGTGGGGCTCGGGCCGGTGATCGGACATCCGGAGACGCGGGTCGACAACATCCGGTCCGAGCCGGGTTACGAGCTGGCGGGCCTGGGTGTCCAGGGCTTCGTCGGCGCGCGCTTCCTGATCCTGAAGAACCTGGGCCTCTTCACCGAGTACAAGTTCAGTCACTCGGCCCTCGAGGTCACGGTGCCCTCGGGCCACGGCCGGGTGCACGAGAACACCCACCACATCGTGGGCGGCCTCACGATCCACTTCGGGTCGTTCTAGCGCGCTCCCGCCGTGCCCCGCAGCGCGGCCCAGACCCGCGCGGGCGACATCGGCAGATCCAGGTCGGTCACGCCCCGGCTCGCCAGCGCGTCGAGCACCGCGTTGACCGCGGAGGGGAGCGCGCCCGCCACGCCCGATTCGCCCGCGCCCTTCACCCCGAGCGGATTGGTGGTGCAGGGGACCCCGTGGTGGCCGACGCGCAGCGCGGGCAGGTCGTCCGCGCGCGGCAGCATGTAGTCCATGAACGAGGCGGTGAGGAGCTGGCCGTGCTCGTCGTAGATGACGTGCTCGCCCAGCACCTGGCCCAAGCCCTGCGCGATGCCGCCGTGGATCTGGCCCTCGACGATGGTCTCGTGCACGATGCGCCCCACGTCGTCCACCGCCGAGTACCCCACCACCGCCACCGCGCCGGTCTCCGGATCCACCTCGACCTCGGTGACGTGGCAGCCGTTGGGGAAGCTCATCTGGGGCGAGACGAACTTGGCGCTGCTGTCCAGGCCGCCCTGCAGGTCGGGCTCGAGGCCGGGTAGCGCGCGGGCGCGGCCGGCCAGGTCGAGCAGCCGGATCGCGCGATCGGTGCCTTTCACGCGGAAGGCCCCGGCCGCGAACTCCACGTCCGGCACCGCGGCCTCGAAGTGATGCGCGGCCACCCGGCGCCCTTTCTCGATGGAGGCGTCGCAGGCCATCGCGGCCGCGCTGCCCGCCATCATCATGGACCGCGAGGCCACGCTCGGCGTGCCGGCGGGCACCGCATCGCTGTCGCCCTGCACGAGCCGCACCGCGCTCGCGTCGATGCCGAGGCGGGCCGCGATCAGGAAGGGAAAGGTCGAGAGGTGACCCTGGCCCATCGGCTGGGCGCCGGTGTGCAGCGCCACCGTGCCGTCCTCGCGGAAGCGCAGGTCCACCACCTCGTCGAGGATCCCGCCCGCCACCTCCAGGAAGCAGCAGAGGCCGATGCCGCGGAGCCGCCCGGCCCGCTCCGACGCCGCGCGCCGCCGGGGGAAGCCCGGCCAGTCACCCAGGGCAAGCGCCTCGTCCATGACCGCCTCGAACTCGCCGCTGTCGTAGACCGGGCCGTTCGGGGTGCGATAGGGCATGGCCGCGGCCGGGATCAGATTGCGCCGGCGCAGCTCCACGCGGTCCACGCCGGTGACGGCGGCCGCGCGGTCGATCAGGCGCTCGATGAGATAGAGCGCCTCCGGCCGCCCCGCGCCGCGATAGGGTCCGAGCGGGGCCGCGTTGGTGAACACGAGGGCGACGTCGATGGCGATGGCCGGGATGCGGTAGACGCTGGAGAGGCAGTTCTTGGTGTTGTTGGTGCCGAACACCGCCGCGAACGAGGAGACATACGCGCCGATGCCCACGCGCGTGCGGACGCGCAGGGCCAGGAAGCGGCCGGCCGCGTCCAGCGCCAGCTCCGCCTCGAGCATGCCGTCGCGGCCGTGCGTGTCGGCGAGGAAGCTCTCGACGCGGGTCGCGCGCCACTTGACGGGGCGGCCCACCCGGCGCGCCGCGAAGAGCAGCGCCGCGTATTCCGGGTAGGCCTGCACCTTCATGCCGAAGCCCCCGCCCACGTCCGGGGTCATCACGCGGAGCTGCTGCGGAGGGATCTTGAACACCCCTTCGGCCAGGAGGCGGCGCACCACCGCGACGCCCTGGGTGGAGGCGGTGAGGGTGTAGCGCTGGGTGGCCTCGTCCCACTGGCCGATGGCCGCGCGCGGCTCGAGCGCGGAGGGGGCCAGGCGCGTGTCGTGCAAGGTCACGCGCGCCACGTGCGCGGCCCCGCGCATCGCGGCGTCGACCGCGGCGGCGTCCCCGTCGGTCCAGTCGAAGGCGACGTTATCCGCCGCTTCGGGCCAGATGGGATGCGCGCCGGGGGCCAGCGCCCGGTCCACGTCCGCGGCCGCAGGCAGCGGGGCGCACTCGAGGCTCACGAGGGCGGCGGCGTCGGCGGCCTGGGCGGCGGTCTCGGCCACCACGATGGCGACCGCTTCGCCCACGTAGCGCACGCGGTCCACCGCGAGCGGGGGGATGGGGGCCGCCGCGAGGGGCTTGCCGCCGCGGCCCGGGAACGAGGCGGCGGGCGGGATCGCGCCCAGCCCCGCCGCGACCGCGTCCCGCCCGGTGAGCACCGCGAGGACGCCGGGCCGGGCGAGCGCCCGGCTCGTGTCCACCGCGCGGATGATGCCGTGGGCCACGGTGGAGCGCGCGAACGCGGCGTGGGCCTGGCCGGGCACGTCCACGTCGTCGGTGAAGCGCCCGCGGCCGGTGAGGAGGGGACCGTCCTCGCTGCGCCGCCCGCCCGCGGCGGCGCCGAAGCGCAGCGAGGACCCGGGGCCGGTCAATTCCGGCCAGTCAATTCCGGAAGGACGAGTCCGTGCGATCCAGACGGCGCAGCAGCCCCGGCCACACGAGCCGGCCCTGGCCGCCGTTGCGGCGCTGGTTCGCCACCGCGTTGGCGTAGCCCTTGTCCATGACTTCCTTGGGCACCGAGATCAGCTCCCCGCCGCCCGACTGCGCGCGCACCTGGATCTGGCAGGAGGCCTCGAGGTAGTACATGTTCACGAAGGCGTCCGCCACCGTCTCGCCCACCGTGAGCAGGCCGTGGTTGCGGAGGATCAGGCACCGGTTGTCGCCGAGATCCGCCACCAGGCGGGGCTTCTCGTCCGCGTCGAGCGCGGGGCCCTCGAAGTCGTGATAGCCCACGCTGTTGAGCACGAAGAGCGAGTGCTGCGAGATCGGCAGGAGCCCGGCCCGCTGGGTGGCGACCGCGACCCCGTTGGCGGTGTGGGTGTGGAGCACGCACTTGGCGTCGTGGCGCGCGCCGTGGATCGCGCTGTGGATGATGAAGCCGGCCGCGTTGACGCTGAACGGCGAGTTGTCGACCTTGTTGCCCTCCTGGTCGATCTTGACCAGGCTGGACGCGGTGATCTCGTCGAAGAAAAGGCCGTAGGGGTTGATCAGGAACTGGTCCTGGGTGCCGGGCACCCGGGCCGAGATGTGAGTGAAGACCAGGTCCTCCCAGCCGTAGCGCGACACCAGGCGGTAGGCGGCGGCCAGGTCGACCCGGACCGCCCACTCCTCGTCCGACACCTTTCCCTTGAGCGACGGAATCTCGAGCGCGGTGGAGGTCATGGGGTCCTTTCGCTCAGCGGAGGTTGTAGAGCTTGACCACGTTGTCGTAGGTGATTTTCTTCTGCACGCGTTCGGGCAGATGGCCGAGGTTCTTCTCGAGGTGGCGCCGCGAGTCGGGCCACACGCAGTCCGGGTGCGGGTAGTCCGCGCCCCAGATGATGTTGTCCTCGCCCACCAGCGGGATGATCGGCTCGAGGAACATGTCCTGCTGGTACGTGACGTAGCCCTGGCGCTTGAAGTAGTCGCTCGGCTTCATCGAGAAGCCGAGGCCGCGGGCGCGGTCCTCGTACTCGGTGTCGAAGCGGTCGAACACATAGGGCAGCCAGGTCACCCCGGACTCGCCCAGCACGAACTTGAAGTCGGGATACTTCTCGCAGGCCCCGGAGGTGATGATCGAGACCAGCACCTCCATGGTGTCGAGCTGGAAGAGCGAGGAGCGCACCAGCCGCCACTGCAGCATGTACTGCTGCTCCAGCGCGGGCGAGTCGGGCGCCCGCACCGCCTTGAAGCCGGTCGAGTGGAACGCGATCGGGAAGTGGCACTCGGCGGCCGCCTCCCACAGCGGGTACCAGTCGTGCTGGTAGAGCGGGATGCTCATGGACTTGAAGCCGAGGTCGCCGCCCTTGAGCCCCATCTTGGCGCAGCGGCGGACCTCCGCGGCGGCGGCCTGGGGATCGTGGTTGGGCACGATCGCCAGCGGGTAGATCCGGTTGGGGTCCGACTTCTTCGCGAAGTCGGCGGCCCAGTCGTTGTAGATCGCGTTGGCCCAGCCGCGGCGCTCGCCGCTCGCGATCATGTCGTTGATCATCAGGCAGCCGTACACCACCTCGGCGTCGAGCCCGTCACGGTCCAGGTCGGCGAGCCGCAGCTCGGGCGTGGTGGGCCGGGGCCTGGCCCCCGCCCGGTGATCCCACTCGAAGCCGCAGGAGGCCATCTCGTCGATGCGGGCG
This sequence comes from Candidatus Methylomirabilota bacterium, assembly GCA_035249225.1. Taxonomy (GTDB): domain Bacteria; phylum Methylomirabilota; class Methylomirabilia; order Rokubacteriales; family CSP1-6; genus CAMLFJ01. The sequence continues at coordinate 15,564 of DATFGS010000207.1, forward strand.
AAGGTGCCGGGGGTCCGCTTGAGGAAGCCGGGGCCCACGCCGTTCCACATCCCCTTGTCCTGCGCCTCCACGAACCAGTGGCAGCCGTCCTCCAGCTCCTCCACGCGCGGGACCAGCAGTTTCCATTTGGAAGGCGCCTGGCTGGACCAGAGGTCGGGCGGGCAATAGGTGAGGTCGATGTGGTTGTCGCCGGAGATGAGCCGCTCTAGCATGACGCCCTCCTTGGCCGGATGGGGAGCTGCCTCGACGCCGTGATGCTACTCCGGAAGCCCGCGTCAGGACAAGAGTCCTGGCCGGGCGACCCGCCCCGGGCGCCTAGACGTCGACCGCGACCTCGATCGGTCCCCGGTCGGTGAAGCTGAGGACCACCCGCGGCACTCGCAGGCCCTCGTCCTCGTAGGCCTCCCGGAGGGCCCGCCAGCCGGGATCCGGCGCGGCGATCAGCGTCGCGACGGCGTCCGGGCGCGTCGCGGTCCGCTCGGGGATCGGCGCGCCGGGCGCCAGCCCCCGCGCGAGCCCCCAGACGTCCCACGCGAGCATCTCGCGCTTGTTCAGCGCGGCCAGGTCGCGGACCACGCTGCTGGCCAGGAACTGCGGGCCGGAGATGCCGATCGCGGAGACCCCGCAGGTCCCCGGATCGAGCGCGCCGCGCCGGGCGCGAGCCCAGGCCTCGCCGGCGACCAGGAAGACGTCGCGGGGCACGTCGGCGGCATCGAAGTCGACTCCGAAGTGGGCCCGCACCCGGTCGCTCAGCTCGGCGTCGAGCAGGCGCCAGCGATCCCCCGCATGGTACTCGCAGACCCAGTGGTCCTCATGTAACCCGGGCGTGAAGTACGCGGCGAAGCCGACGCGGAGCCGCGCGGGGATCCCGTGATGGCGGAGCGCGCTGCACGCGAGGAGCGCGTAGTTGCGACAGATGCCGATGAAGCGGCGCTCGAGTGGGCGGGCCGCGTCGAGCAGCGAGGCGTCGCGGGCGAGGATCCGATCGAGCATGCGTGACATCGCCCGGCACTCGACGTCGTCGGCGCTCTCCGGAGACGGAGTCACCGCGAGCGGCGCCACGAACTGGAGGACGAGCCGGGACACCGCGGCGACGGGTCGCGCGGGATCGCGGGGAAAGGCCGCGAGAAGAGGCGTCCGCTCCCCCGCGTCCGACATCCGGCTCTGGGTGGTGTAGAAGGCGCGCTCCTCCGGGATCATGGGCGGGACCCCGCGCCCCGGCGGGTGAGCAGGTCGAAGTAGGTCTTGTCGCGCCGCTTCGCCACCAGGTCGAGGGGGCTCTTGCCGTCCTTGCTCCGCATCGTCGGGTCCGCGCCGTGGCGCACGAGCATCTCGACGTGCCGAGGGGCGCTGTTCTTCTTGAGGACTAGGTACAGGGCGGTCACGCCCTTGCGGTTCTGGAAGTTCACGTTCGCCCCGTGGCGCAGCAGCCGCTCGGCGGCGGCGAAGCGGCTCCACTTGATCGCCCCCAGGAAGGGCGTCTCGTCCTCGGTGACCGGGTCGAGGCTCGCCCCGCTCCGCACCAGGAGGTCGATGGCCTCCACGTTGTCGGCGAACCCGGCCGCCCACAGGCAGTGCTCCGGCGTCGAGCCGCGCTTCAGGAGGAAGCGGGCGAGCGGGAGGTTCCGGCCGCGCGAGATCGCGTACCAGAGCGGGGTCGCCTGGAACACGCCCTCGGCGAAGGCGGGCGCGTTGACGTCGAGGCCCGCGTCGAGGAGCCGGCGCGCCAGCGCCAGGGACCGGGCGCTCGTCTTCGGGTCGGCCGGGAGGCTGCAGAGGAAGTGGAGCGGGTTGCGGCGGCGATCGTCGACGGCGCGGACGAGCGCGGGCTGCGCGGCCAGCTGGGAGCCGACCGCCTCGACGTCGAGCGCCTTGATGGACTGGAAGAGCCGCGTCTTGCTCATGGTCAGCCGGTATTGCGCAGGCCCGCGGCGATGCCGTTGATGGTGACCACGATGATCTCGCGGTACCCCGCCGCGTCGTCGCTGTCCTGGTCCGCCAGGGCGCGGAGCCGGCGGAGCATCTCCACCTGGAGGTAGTTGAGCGGGTCCACGTACGGGTTGCGGAGGTGCACCGAGCGCTGGATCACCGGATCGCCGTCCATCAGCTCGGCGTGGCCGGTGGCGCGCAGGATGGACTCCCGGGTACGCACGAACTCGTCGCCGATGCGCGTGAACACCGCGGTGGCGAGCGCCCGGCTCGGCACCAGCTCGGAGTACAGCGCGGCGATGCCCATGTCGGCCTTGAGCAGGGACATCTCCGCATTGTCGAGGATGGCCCGGAAGAAGGGCCAGCCCGCGTACATCTCCCGGAGGCGGTCCGCGTCCACCCGTCCGAGCGCGGTGCCGAGGCCGTACCAGCCGGGAAGGTTGAAGCGGCTCTGCATCCAGGAAAATACCCACGGGATCGCGCGGACCGCGCTCCGGGTGAGCCCGCCCGCGCGGCGCACCGCGGGCCGCGAGCCCAGGCGCAGCCGCGACAGCTCCTCGATCGGCGTCGCGGCGCGCCAGTACTCGAGGAAGCCGGGCGTGCGCTCGACGAGGTCGTGGTAGGTCTCGCGCGCCGCGCCCGCCATCAGGTCCATCGCCTCGCGCCAGGCGGGGTCGAGCGGCGCCGCCGCGTCGCCGGCCTCGTCGGCGGAGGCCAGCAGCACCGCGCTCACGATCTGCTCGACGTGGCGATGGGCCAGCGCGGGGTCGGCGTAGCGCGAGGCGATGGTCTCGCCCTGCTCGGTGACCCGGAAGCGCCCGAGGACGGTGCCGGGCGGCTGGGCCCGGATCGCGCGCCCGGCGGGCCCGCCGCCGCGGGCCACCGTGCCGCCGCGGCCGTGGAAGAGAGTGAGCCGGATGCCGCGCTCCCGGCACGTCCGTGCGATGGCCTCCTGGGCCCGGTAGAGCGCCCAGTTCGCGGCCAGGTAGCCGCCGTCCTTGTTGGAGTCGGAGTAGCCGATCATCACCATCTGCTCGCCCTCGCATGATGCGAGGTGCGCGCGGTACACCGGGAGCGCGAAGACCGCCTCGAGGGTGCGCGGCGCCGCGTCGAGATCGGCGAGCGTCTCGAAGAGCGGCACGATCTGCATGCCCGCCGCGCCGCCCGCCCAGCGGGCCAGCAGCAGCACGGTGAGGAGATCGGCGGGCCCGCGGGTCATCGAGATGATGAACGGCCCCAGCGA
>DATFGS010000208.1:0-9306 GCA_035249225.1 Candidatus Methylomirabilota bacterium
GCGCATCAAGCACAACGAGGCCAAGCTGCGCCGCGGGGAGTGGGCGCAGCGGGGCGACCGCGGCGAGTTCCTCTTCGGCAAGACGGTGGGCCTGGTCGGCCTCGGCCGCGTGGGCTCGCACGTGGCCCGGCGCCTCGTGAATTGGGACGTGCGGCTGCTCGCATGCGACCCCTACGTCACCGCGGAGCGCGCCGGCTCGCTCGGCGCCACCCTCGTGGACCTGCCGACGCTCCTCGCCGAGAGCGACGTGGTGTCGGTGCACGCCTCCCTGACCGAGGAGACCCGCCTCCTGATCGGCGAGAAGGCGCTCCGGGCCATGAAGCCCACCGCGATCCTGATCAACACCGCCCGCGGCGAGATCGCGGACGAGGAGGCGATCGCCCGCGCGCTCACCGAGGGCTGGATCGCGGGCGCCGCGCTGGACGCGTTCACCCGCGAGCCGCTGCCCGCCGCGAGTCCGCTGCGCGACGTCGACCCCGAGCGGCTCATCCTCACGCCCCACAACGTGAGCCATAGCGAGGCGGGCCGGCGCGCGAATCTCCAGCTCGCCTTCGATCAGATCCTGGCCGCGGGCCGCGGCGAGGCGCCCGCCCACTGCGTGAACCCGGAGGCGATCCCCCGCTGGAGGACTGCATGAGCCAGGCCGCGTATCCCATCCTCGACGCCGACGGCCACATCACGGAGTCCATCGAGCAGGTCGCGAAGTACCTCGATGCGCCCCACAACCGGCGGCCGCTCAACTTCTCGTTCTACCCGTGGGACGGCTGGGACCGCCGGCTGCTCGGCACCCTGGGCGACGCCGCGGGCACCGCGGACGCCTGGCTGCGCGCGCTCGACCTGGGCGGCATGGAGCAGGCGGTGCTCTATCCCACCCTCGGGCTCTTCCTCTCCTTCCTCAAGGATCGCGACTGGGCGGTGGCGCTGTGCCGCGCCTACAACACGTTCCTGCACGAGGAGTTCGTCACGAAGAGCCCGCGCCTGCACGCGGTCGCGCTCCTGCCGGTGCAGGATCCCGACGCGGCCGCGCGCGAGCTTCGGCGCGCGGTGACCGAGCTCGGCCTGGTCGGCGCCATGCTCGCGGCCGACGGCAGCCACCTGCTCGGAGACTCGCGCTTCCTGCCGATCTACGAGGAAGCGGATCGGCTCGACGTGATGCTGGGCATCCACGCCTCCGGCTCGCACCTGGGCGGCGCGGGGGTGGACCTCTTCCCGCAGTTCATCCAGGCCCACACCTGCTCGCACGCCTTCGGGCAGATGCGGCAGATCACCTCGATGATCTTCGAGGGCATCCCGGAGCGTTTCCCCCGCCTACGCATCGCGTATCTCGAGGCGGGCTGCGGCTGGGCGCCCTACTGGGCGGAGCGCATGGACGACGAGTACGCCAAGCGCGCCTCGGAGGCGCCCCGGCTCACCCGCAAGCCGAGCGACTACATCCGGAGCGGGGCGATCTTCTTCTCCTGCGAGGCCGACGAGTGGCTGCTCCCGCAGGCGCTCAAGCTGATCGGCGAGAACCAGATCGTCTACGCCTCCGACTTCCCGCACTGGGACCACAGCTATCCCGCCTCCCTCGACGAGATCCGCGACCGGGGCGACATCACCGATCTCCAGAAGCGGAAGATCCTCTCCGACAACACGCGGAGGCTCTACGGCCTCAAGGGGTGAACCCGACGCCTCGGCTCCCGTCGCGCTGATCGGGGCGCGCAAGCGCTACGGAGACGTCGAGGCGCTCCGCGGGGTCGACCTCACCATCCACGTCGGCGAGGTCGTCGCGATGCTCGGGCCGAACGGCGCGGGCAAGACCACGTCGATCGGCCTGATGCTCGGCCTGCGCCAGCCCACCGCGGGCCGGGCGCGCCTCTTCGGCCTGCCCCCCACCGACCGGCGGGCGCGGAGCCGGTGCGGGGTGATGCTGCAGGAGTCGGGCACCACCAGCGTGCTCACCGTCCGCGAGATCGTCGACGTGTTCCGCACGTACTACCCGGCGCCCCTGCCCGCCGAGCGCGCCATCGCGATGGCCGGGCTCACCGAGCAGGCGGGCGCGCGGGTGGGCACGCTCTCGGGCGGCCAGCGCCAGCGCCTCTACTTCGCGCTCGCGATCTGCGGCGACCCCGACGTCCTCTTCCTCGACGAGCCCACCGTGGGCATGGACGTGGAGGCCCGGCGCGCGTTCACCGCCAGCGTCCAGACGCTGTCCGCCGCGGGCAAGACCATCGTGTTCACCACCCACTACCTGCGTGAGGCCGAGGAGCTCGCGCGGCGGATCGTCGTGATCGACCGCGGCGCGGTCATCGCGGACGCGAGCCCGCGGGAGCTGAAGGCGCGCGTGCCCGGCAAGAAGATCACCCTGATCGCGGGCCGGCCGCTCGCGCCCGCCGATCTGGACGGCTTGCCCGCCCAGGTGCTGAGCCTGGCCGGCGAGCGCGCGAGCCTCCTGAGCAACGAGCCGGCCGCGGTGCTACGCGAGCTGTTCCGCCGCGGGGTGGAGGTGGTCGACCTCGAGGTGACCGGGGCGGACCTGGAGGAGGCGTTCCTCGCGCTGACCCGGCGGCCCGAGACCGCGTCGTGAGCGCCCGGCCGGAGACCGCGCCGCTCGGGCACATGCTCCTGGCGCAGACGTGGAGCGAGCTGCGCATCCGCTGGCGCATCCCCGCGTTCAGCGTCACCATGGTGGCGCTGCCGGTGCTCTTCTTCACGTTCTTCGGGCTGCCCTACGCGAAGCAGACCCTGCCCGGCGGCGCGAGCCTGGGCGCCTACCTGGTGGCCTCGTTCGCGGCGTACAGCGTGGGGAGCGTGATGGTCTTCGGCTTCGGGATCGGGGTGGCTACCGAGCGCGGGCTGAAGGTGGACGTGCTGATGCGTGCGACCCCGCTGCCGCCCCTGATCGCGATCGTGGCCAAGGTGCTCAACGCGCTCGCCTACGCGCTGCTCTCCCTCGTGGTGTTGATCGCCTACGCGGTCGTGGTGGGCGGCATCCGGCAGGATCTCGCGGTGTGGCTCGACATGATCGCGCGGCTGCTCGCGGGCTCGGTGCCGTTCATCGCGCTGGGCTTCGCCATCGGCTATCTCTGCGGCCCCAACGTGGCCCCCGCGGTCGCGAACCTGGTCTACCTGCCGCTGACCTTCGCCTCGGGGCTCTTCATGCCGCTCTCCCAGCTCCCCGGCTTCGTGCGCGTCATCGCGCCCTATCTCCCCGCCTACCACTACGGCCAGCTCGGCTGGAGCGCCCTCGGCGCCAACACCGAGCGCCTCCCGGTGTCCCTCGCCTGGCTCGCCGGCTACACGCTCCTGTTCCTGGCCATCGCGATACGCGCCTACCGCAACGAAGAATCGCGAAAGTTCGGCTAGGCCGCGCCCGCGATCGAGCTGCTATATCGCGGCCTTCTTGGCGCGGAGGTGCTTGATCTCGTCGGGGGAGTAGCCGAGCGAGGCGAGGACGGTGTCGGTGTGCTCGCCGCGGAGGGGGGCCGCGGTGCGGACGCCGGGGGACATGCGCGAGAAGTGGAGCGGGGTGCCGACGACCGGGATCTCGCCGAGCTTGGGGTGCGTCACGCGCTGCACGATGCCGCGCTCGGCGGTCTGCGGGTCGTTCATCACCTGGTCCACCGTGTTCACCGGGGTCGCGGGGACGTCGGCCTCCTCCAGGCGCTTGAGCAGCGGCTCGCGGTCCAGCCCGCCGATGGTCTTCTCGAGGATGCCCTCGAGCTCCGCGCGGTTGGCGACCCGCCCTTGGTTCTTCTCGAAGCGCGGATCGGCGGCCAGGTCGGTCAGGCCCAGGGCCCGGGCGAGCTTCTGCCAGAAGCGATCGTTGGCGGCGGCGATGAAGATCCACTGCCCGTCGCGGCACTTGAAGTTGCGATAGGGCGAGAGCGACGGGTGCCCCGAGCCGAGCGCGCGCGGCAGCGCACCGGTGAGCAGGTACCCCTCGGCGTGGAAGGCGAGCAGGCTCACCGCGGTCTCGAGCAGCGAGCCGTCCACCCGCTGGCCCAGGCCGGTCTTGCCGCGCTGGATGATCGCGTTGGAGACGCCGAGGGCGCAGAGGATGCCGGTGGTGAGATCGAGGAACGACACGCCGGCCCGCACCGGCTGGCCGCCCGGCTCGCCGGTGATGGACATGATGCCGCTGAAGGCCTGCATCAGCGCCTCGTAGCCCGGGCTGTCCTTGCGCGGGCCGGTGCGCCCGAACGCGGACACCGAGCAGTAGATGAGCCGCGGGTTGATCTGGCCCAGCACGTCGTAGCCCAGGCCGAACGACTCCATGGTCCCGGTGCGGAAGTTCTCGATGACCACGTCCGCGTCCTTGACGAGCCGCTTGACCACCTCGACCGCTTCCGGCGTCTTCAGATCGAGCGCGATGCCGCGCTTGTTCCGGTTGAAGAGCAGGTACGCGGCGGCCTCGCCGTCCTTGTGGGGCGGCCAGGTGCGCGACTCGTCGCCCGGCCCGGTGTCCTCCACCTTGATGACGTCGGCGCCGAGATCGGCGAGGAGCGCGCCGCACCAGGGCCCCGCGATGACGCGGGAGAGATCGATCACGCGGATGCCGTCGAGCGAGAGGGCGGGCTTGGTCATGGCGCGTACTATACCGCCGTTGGCGGTGTATATTCACCCCCCGGAGGAGACGCCATGGAGCTCTACGACGTGATGCGCACGACGTTCTCGGCCCGCGAGTTCACCACCGACCCGCTCCCCGACGAGACCCTCTTCAAGATCCTGGACCGCGCCCGCTTCGCTCCCAGCGGCGGCAACCGCCAGGGCTGGCGGGTGATCGTGGTGCGCGACCCGAAGACCCGCGAGGGCCTGGCCGCCGCGACCGTGCCCGCGGCCAAGCGCTACGCCGCGCAGGTCGCGGTGGGTGAGAGCCCGTGGAACACCATCGTGCCCACCAAGGTGGACGCGGCGACCATCGAGCGCACCCCGGCCCCGCCCCGGCTGATCGAGCCGGTCCTCAAGGCGCCGGTGGTCCTCGTCATCTGCGTGGACCTCAAGGTGGTGGCGTCGATGGACTCGGAGCTCGAGCGCGTCGGCGTGATCAGCGGGGCCTCCATCTATCCGTTCGCGTGGAACGTCCTGCTCGCCGCGCGGCACGAGGGCTTCGCGGGGACCATCACCACGCTCGCCGCCGCCCAGGAGCCCGCGCTGCAGAAGCTGCTCGGCCTGCCGTCCCACGTGGCGGTGGCGGCGGTGATGCCGCTCGGCCGGCCGGTGAAGAACATCACCAAGCTCACCCGCAAGCCGGTCGGCGAGTTCGCGATGCTGGAGCGCTGGGGCGGCGCGCCGCTCGGTCCCGGACCGGCCTGAGCCCCGGCGCGATGGACATCTCCTGCGCGTTCCCGCCGGTGCCGGACACCCCGGACCACATCGCGCTCGCGGAGCGGCTCGGCTACCGGCGCGCGTGGGTCTACGACACGCCCGCGCTCCAGCTCGATGTGTGGATGACGCTCGGCCGCGCCGCGGAGCGCACGCGGCGCATCGAGCTCGGCCCCGGCGTCCTGATCCCGAGCCTGCGCCACGTGGTGGTCACCGCGGCGGCCGTCGCCACCCTGGTGGACCTCGCGCCGGGCCGCGTGAACGTGGGCATCGGCTCGGGCTTCACCGGCCGCCTGGCGATGGGCCAGCGTCCCAACTCCTGGGCGTCGGTCGCGCTCTACGCGCGCCAGCTCCGCGGCCTGCTCGCCGGCGAGATGGTGGAGGTGGACGGCGCCCTCACCCAGCTCCTGCACGGGGCCGGGCAGGCCCCCCGCCGGCCGATCCGCGTGCCGTTCGTCTTCGGCACGCGCGGCCCCCGGGGCGAGGCGGTGGCCAGGGCGGAGGGCGACGGCGTCTTCTCGGTGGTGCCGACCCCCGGCTTCGCCTGGTCCATCCAGCTGACGCAGGGCACGGTGCTGGAGCCGGGCGAGCGACCCGACGCGCCGCGCGCGCTCGACGCGGCGGGAGCGGGCGCCGCGGTGCTGCTGCATCGCGCCTACGAGTACCGCAACGTGCCCGGCCTCGACCTGGCCACCCTGCCCGGCGGCCCCGCGTGGCAGGCCGCGATCGAGGCGGTGCCCGCGCGCGAGCGGCACCTGCGCACGCACGCCGGCCATCTCACCGAGCTGAACCCGGTGGACCGCGCGGTGGTGAGCGGGGACCTGATCCGGCGCGCCACCTTCACCGGCGAGGCGGCGGCGCTGCGCGCGCGGATCGACGAGCTCGGGACGCGCGGGGTGACCGAGATCGCCTACCAGCCGTCCGGCCGCGACGTCCCGCGCGAGCTCACCGCCTTCGCGCGCATGGCCGGCATCGGCTGACCGCCCGGCCCGCGCGGCGCCTCCTAGCCGTCCGCGCCCTGGCGGAGCAGCTCGAGAATGCGCTGCCCGGTGATCTCCCCGGGGATCAGCACGTGGTCGGCGCCCGCGCGGAGCAGGTCCTCCATGTCGGTCCGCTCCTCGCCGGTCATCACGATGACCGCGCGCGGTGCGAGCCGGCGCAGGTTGCCCACCAGGCGGCGCGTGCTGATGCCCTTGAGGAAGGTATCGGAGATGGTGGTGACCACGATGCGCGCGTCCTCGATGCCCAGGTGCTCGAGGGCGTCGGGATTGGCGAGGTCGCCGTACTCCCACCGGAACCCGCGCGCCAGGACCGCGTGGGCGCGGTTGGCGTCGTAGTCCACCAGGGTGATGCGCTCCTTGATGTGCGGCGCCCGCGCCTCCACCAGGTCCAGCACCGCCTGGGCGATGCGGAAGTGGCCGAGCAGCACGATGTCGCGCGTCGGGCGCGCGTCCGGGGCGGGCGCGGCGGCCCCGCCGGCGCCGGGCCGCCCGAACGGCCGCAGGAGCCATCGCGCGATGCCGTCGTTGCCGGTGATCAGGTAGGGCGAGAGGAGCGAGGTCAGGATCATGGCGGTGAGCACCACCGCGCTCACCTGCTCCGAGACGTGGCCGTACCCCGTGCCCAGGGTCAGGATCACGAGCGAGAACTCGCTGATCTGGGCGAGGTTCAAGGCGGTGACGGTGCCCGCGTAGAGCCCGTCGCCCAGGACGTACGCGGTCGGCACCACCGAGAGCGCGCGGCTCACCAGCACGAAGGCCACGATGAGCAGGGCCTGGCCGAGGACGTCGCCGCTCGGCACCGGCACCTTCAGGCCGAGGGCCACGAAGAAGAGGGTGACGAAGAAGTCGCGCACTCCCGTGACCTTGGAGATGACGTCGGCCCCGTAGGGGAACGCGGAGATGCTCACCCCCGCGATCAGGGCGCCCATCTCCCGCGAGAGACCGAGCTGATTGGCGACGCCCGCGATGCCGAAGCACCACGCCACCGACGAGATCAGCACCAGCTCGGGGCGGCGCGCGGAGGCCTCGAGCAGGGGAGCCAGGATGTAGCGGCTGGCCAGGAACGCCACGCCGACCAGCACCGCGCCGCCCGCGATGGACTGGGCGATCCGCAGCACGCCCGGCTCGGCCAGGCTCGGCTGCACCGCCATGAAGACAATGGCCCAGACGTCCTGGACCACGAGCACGCCCAGGGTGAGCCGGCCCGAGAGGAGCTTGAGCTCGAACTTCTCCCGCAGCAGCTTGACCACGATCAGCGTCGAGCTCAGCGACATCACGATCGCGAGGTAGACGAGGTCGAAGCGGCCCTCGGTCACCCGGTAGCCGAGCCAGGCGAAGAAGACCAGGCCCAGCAGGGCGTTGATCACGAACTGGCCGACGCCCAGGGCCAGCATGGAGCGGCCCAGGCGCTGGAGCTCCCGCAGGTCGATCTCGAGCCCGATGATGAAGAGGAGCAGGATCAGGCCGATCTCGGAGATCAGCTCGATGCTGTCCGCGTTGGTGACGAGCCCGAAGCCCATCTGGGGGCTCAACAGGATCCCCCCCGCGATGTAGCCCAGGAGCAGCGGCTGCCGCAGCAGCCGGGCCACGTGCCCCAGGATCGCGGCGAACATGATCCCGAGGGCGATGTCGCGGAGCAGGGTCACGTCGTGCGGCACGGGTGCGGGCACCTCGGTCTTGGGATAGAATCGGTCGCCGTATCCTAACCAACTTTGGCAGGTTCCGAGGAGGAACTCGTGGAGCGACGCACACTCGGCAAGAGCTCGCTGGCCGTTTCCGCGGTCGGCCTCGGCTGCATGTCCATGTCCAACGTCTACGGCAAGGGCGACGAGGCGGAGTGCATCGCGGTCGTCCACCGGGCGCTCGACCTCGGGGTGAACTTCCTCGACTCCTCCGACATGTACGGCTGGGGGCAGAACGAGGAGCTGCTGGGCCGGGCCCTCCGCGGCCGCCGCGACCAGGTCGTCCTCGCCACCAAGTTCGGCAACTTCCGCAAGCCCGACGGGACCGCGGGGGTCAACGGCCGCCCCGAGTACGTCCCCCAGGCCTGCGACGCGAGCCTGAAGCGGCTGGGGATCAGCACCATCGACCTCTACCTCCAGCACCGGGTGGACCCGAGCGTGCCGATCGAGGACACGGTGGGCGCGATGTCGCGCCTGGTGGAGGCGGGCAAGGTGCGCTTCATCGGGCTGTCGGAGGCCTCACCCGCCACCGTGCGCCGCGCGCACAAGGTGTACCCGATCACCGCGCTGCAGTCCGAGTTCTCGCTGCTCTACCGCGTGGAGGCGGAGGAGACGCTGCCGACCCTGCGCGAGCTGGGCATCTCCTTCATGGCCTACTCGCCGCTCGGGCGCAGCCTGCTCACCGGGCGCACCCGCTCCGCCGCGGAGATCCCGTCGGACGACCGGCGGCGCGACCATCCCCGCTTCCAGGAGGAGAACCTCAAGAAGAACCTCGACCTGCTGAAGCCGCTCGACGACATGGCGCGCAAGAAGGGCTGCACGCCCGGGCAACTCGCGCTGGCCTGGCTGCTCGCGCGGGGCAAGGACATCGTCCCGATCCCGGGCACCAAGCGGAGGGAGCGGCTCGAGGAGAACGCGGCCGCCGCGGACGTGCGCCTCACGCCGGACGAGGTCGCCGCGCTCCAGGACGCCATCCCCGCGGGCGCCGCGGCGGGTGAGCGCTACCCGGCGCCCGCGATGAAGTCGGTCTACATCTAGGCCTCGCGCCCGTGGGGGACTGGCTCGAGACCTACCGCGGCACCGTCTTCCGCTGGGAGGTGGACCCGAACGACCACCTGACGGTGGCCTACTACTTCGCCCGCATCGCCGACGCGGGCGCGGGGCTGCTGACCGCGGTCGGTCTGAGCGCGGCGGCCGCCCGGACCGCCGACTCGTTCGTCCGCTACCAGCGCGAGCTGCGCGTGGGCGACATCATGCACATGGAGAGCGGCGTGATCGCGCTCGAGCCCGACGCGCTCGTGCTCGGGCACAAGGTCTTC
>DATFGS010000209.1:0-5137 GCA_035249225.1 Candidatus Methylomirabilota bacterium
GCTGAGGTTCGACGTCGAACCGCGCGCGCGGTCTTGCGCGACGACGCGGGTCTGTGGTTGCTCCGGACATGGCCACCGTCGCCATGCTCGGGGCCGGGAGCTGGGGCACCGCGCTCGCGATGCACCTGGCCCGCGTGGGCCTCCCGGTGCGCCTGTGGGCGCGCGACCCCGAGCTCGCCGCGTCCATGCGGGCCCGGCGCGAGAACCCGCGCTATCTTCCCGGCGCCACGCTGCCCGAGGGCGTGAGCGTGACCGCGGACGCGGGCGAGGCGCTGGCCGGCGGCGACCCCGTCCTGGTGGCGGTTCCGTCGCACTTCGTGGAGGCGGTGCTGACCGCGGCGGGCGAGCGCGTCGGGCGATCCGCGGTGCTGGTCTCGGCGACCAAGGGCCTCGAGCCGCGGCACGGGCTCCGGATCTCGGAGCTGCTGGCCCGCCGGCTGCCCGGCCGGCCGATCGCGGTGCTCTCCGGCCCGTCGTTCGCGCGCGAGGTCGCCCAGGGCCGGCCCACCGCGCTCGTGATCGCATCGTCGGACGAGGGCATCGCGGCGGATCTGCAGCGGCGCCTGGCCGGCCCCGCGCTGCGGCTGTACACCAATCGCGACGTGGTGGGGGTGGAGCTGGGCGGGGCCGTCAAGAACGTGATGGCCATCGCGACCGGGCTGGTGGACGGGCTCGAGCTGGGCGAGAACGCGCGGGCGGCCCTGATCACGCGGGGCCTCGCCGAGATCGTCCGGCTCGGCATCGCGGCCGGGGCGCAGCCCGCCACCTTCGCGGGGCTGGCCGGGCTCGGCGACCTCGTGCTGACCTGCACGGGCACGCAGAGCCGTAACCGCGCCCTGGGCGGCGAGATCGCGCGGGGCCGCTCGCTGGCCGACGTGGAGGCGGGGACCCCGATGGTGGCGGAGGGGGTCCGCACCGTCGCCTCCGTGCTGCGGATGGCCCGGGAGCGGGGCGTGACGATGCCGATCTGCGAGGAGGTGGCGGCGGTGCTCTTCGAGGGCAAGCCGGTCGCCGAATCGCTGGCCTCGCTGCTGGCGCGCGAGCCGAGGCCGGAAGAGGAAGGCGTGTCGCGTGCCTGAGCTGCGGCGCGATCCCATCGTGGGCCGCTGGGTGATCATCTCCACCGAGCGGGCGCGCCGCCCCTCCGACTTCACGCCGGCCCCGCGCCAGCGCAAGGGCGGGCCCTGCGTGTTCTGCGGGGGGCAGGAGCACCGCACCCCCGAGGAGGTCTGGGCGCTCCGGCCCGGCCGCAGCGAGCCCAATACGCCGGGCTGGCTCCTCCGCGTGGTGCCCAACAAGTTCCCGGCCCTCCGCATCGAGGGCGAGCTGGAGCCCACCGCGGAGGGCCTCTACGACCGGATGAACGGGGTGGGAGCCCACGAGGTGGTCATCGAGTCGCCCGATCACGGCGTGGTGATCGAGCACCTGCCGCCCGTGCATCTGGCGGAGGTCTTCCGCGCCTACCGCGACCGGATCGTGGACCTGGCCAAGGATCCGCGCCTCGAGTACGTCATGGTCTTCAAGAATCACGGAGATCCGGCGGGCGCCTCGCTCGAGCACACCCACTCCCAGCTCATCGCCACACCGGTGGTGCCGCTGATGGTCGAGGAGGAGCTGGCGGGCGCGCTCCAGCATCTCCGGATCAAGAAGCGCTGCATCTGGTGCGACATCATCCGGCAGGAGCGGCAGGAGGGTGGGCGGGTGATCCTCGATCGGGACGGGTTCATGGCGCTCTCGCCGTTCGCGCCGCGGTTTCCGTTCGAGACCTGGATCCTGCCCACGGTGCATCGGTCCCGCTACGAGGACACGCCCCCGGCCGATTTCGCCCGGCTGGCCGCCACGGTCCGGCAGGTGCTCGGCCGGATGGGGCAGCTCCTGGACGACCCCCCGTACAACCTCATGCTGCACGGCGCCCCTCTCCGGGCCCCGGCCCTCGACCACTTCCACTGGCACCTCGAGATCATCCCCAAGCTGACCAGGGTCGCCGGATTCGAATGGGGAACCGGATTCTTCATCAACCCGACGCCTCCCGAGGAGGCGGCGAAATACTTGCGGGGTGAACCCCTCTGATCGCCCCTAAATTGACACCCCGCAAGGCGTTTGTTACACTTTCTCGCGGTTCTGTGACACGGGTGTTTTGCGGGAATAGCTCAGTGGTAGAGCACAACCTTGCCAAGGTTGGGGTCGCGGGTTCGAATCCCGTTTCCCGCTCCATATAGCAGGTTGAGGGTGCAAGGGCGGCGTAGCCAAGTGGCTAAGGCGGAGGTCTGCAAAACCTCTATTCAGCGGTTCGAATCCGCTCGCCGCCTCCAATATGTGGGGGCGGTCCGGCGGTGGGGTTGGGCCGGGGTGGCGGAACTGGGAGACGCAGCGAACTTAAAATTCGCTGGTCCGTAAGGGCCGTGGGGGTTCGATTCCCTCCCTCGGCACCAGAAGTCGAAGCGCACTCAAGCACGGAGGCAATCAAGGTGGAAACCTTGAAGGTAGTCCGGAAGACCTTCACGATGTTGAGCGAGAAACGGACCCAGGTCCTGGACATCACCAAGCAGATCCGGGACATCGTGCTGGGAGCCGACATCAAGGAGGGCATCATTCTGGTCAACTCCCTCCACACGACCTGCGCCCTCTTCGTCAACGAGTTCCAGGGCGCCCTGGTCGACGACCTCAAGGCCATGATGGAGCGCCTGGTCGCCGACGATGCGGGCTACAAGCACGATGATCCGCGCTTCTCCGACTGCGAGCGAGGCAATGCGACCTCGCACCTGCGGGCGGCGCTGCTCGGGCGGAGCGTGGCGGTGGGGATCAGCGGCGGCGAGCTCTCGCTGGGCCGCTTCCAGTCGATCCTGTTCGCCGAGCTCGATGGGCCGCGACCGAGGAGCATCGACATCCAGATCATGGGGGTCGGGCCGGCCGCCGGGAACTAGAGCTAGCGGGTGGCCTGCCGAGGATGTTCGCGAACGGATGTCCCCGGACCGGGGGAGTGCGGGGGCCATTTCTGGGCCCCCGCATTGGATAGAGCTTAAAGATTTAAAGCTTTAAAGCGTTGAGAGCAGTCCCGCAGTCCAGAGTACCCCGCCAGGTTCCTGTGTTGCCCCCGTGATAGACTGACTGTCCGTATGTCCTGGAAACTCAAGAAGAAGGCGCAAGAGCTGGTGGCCTCGGAAGAGGGCGTGGTCCGCAAGGAGTGGGGCGGGCGCGTCACCATCGCGCTGGTGTATCCGAACACCTACGCGGTCGGCATGTCCAACCTCGGCTTCCAGACCATCTACAGCCACCTGAACGCGCTCCCGAACGTGGTCTGCGAGCGCGTCTTCTTCCCGGATCCCGAGGACGTGGACGAGTACGGCCGCACCGGGACGGTGCCGTTCTCGCTCGAGTCCCACCGGCCGCTGACCGACTTCAACCTGGTCGGCTTCTCGGTGACCTACGAGGGCGACTACATCAACACGGTCCGGATGCTGCGGATGGCGGGGCTTGCCCCGCGCGCCGCCGCCCGCGGGGCGGGCGACCCGGTGGTGATGATGGGCGGGGTGTGCGCCTTCTCCAACCCCGAGCCGATCGCCCCCTTCATGGACTTCGTGGTGGTGGGCGAAGGCGAGGAGGTAGTGGGCGAGATCGTCGCGGCCTGGACGGCGAGCGATCCCGGTGACGGCGGGAGCCGGCGCCGCTTCATCGACCTCCTGAAGCCCCTGGCCGGCATCTACGTCCCGGACGCGTATCGGGTCGACCACCGGGTCGACGGGCTGATCGAGGCGGTCACGCCGGTCGCGGACGACGTGCCCGCGCTGGTGGTCAAGCGCCGGCTCAAGGACGTCAATCGCTTCGAGACGCGCTCCTCGCTCAAGACGCCCAGGGCCGAGTACGGGCACATGGAGCTCTTGGAGGTCGGCAAGGGCTGCGGCCGCGGGTGCCGCTTCTGCCTGGAAGGCCAAGTCTACCGGCCGGTGCGGCACCGGAGCCTCGAATCCTTGCGCGAGTCGGTGGCCAGGATCGCGAAGGAGTCGAAGCGGGTCGGGCTCGTGGGGGCCTGCGTGTCCGACTATCCCTGGATCGGCGACCTCATGCGCCTGCTCGAAGAGGCCGGGGTGGACGTGTCCATCTCCTCGCTGCGGGCCGACAGCCTGACCGAGGAGCTGGTGGCGTCGCTCCAGCGCGGCGGGCACCGGACCCTCACCATGGCGCCGGAGGCGGGCACCGAGCGGCTGCGGCGCGTCGTCCGCAAGGCCATCACCGACGAGCAGCTCTACGAGGCCTGCCACCTGCTCCGCCGCTACGGCATCCCGAACCTCAAGTGTTACTTCATGATCGGCCTGCCCACCGAGACTCGCGAGGACGTGGAGGCGATCCCCGACCTGGCCGCGCGGCTGATCGAGCGCCTCCGGGCGCTGGGCCCCGACGGGCACTCCTTCGGCAAGCTGACGCTCTCGGTGTCCTCCTTCGTCCCCAAGCCGTGGACCCCGTTCCAGTGGGCGCCCTTCGACGACCCGCGGGCGCTCGAGGAGAAGCTCGACATCATCAAGCGCGCGGCGCGCCGTCTCGACACGATCCGGGTGGTGCACGAGAACCCGCGCGAGGCGGCCCTGCAGGCCCTCCTGGCCCGCGGCGACCGGCGGGTGGCCGACTTCGTGGAGCTGGCCGCGGGGCTCGACGGCGACTGGCGCCGGGCCCTGCGCGAGTGGGACGGCGACCTGGCGTTCTTCACGCGTCGCCATCGCGAGCCGACCGAGGTGCTGCCGTGGGACCACTTCGACGTCGGGGTCAAGAAGGCCGGGCTGCTGCGCGAGTGGGAGCGCGCGCTCGAGCCCGCCCCCGCGGTGGCGGTGTAGCCCCGTGCCGTCCTTCAAGGTCGCCAAGGCCACCGAGGTGCCTCCCGGGCAGGGGCTCGTGGTGCAGGCGGGGACGAAGACCGTCGCGCTCTTCAACGTCGAAGGCACCTATCACGCGATCGACAACACCTGTCCCCACCGCGGCGGCCCCATGGGCGAGGGGGACCTCGACGGCCGGCTCGCGATCTGCCCGTGGCACGGCTGGCGCTGGGACGTGACCACCGGGGCCAACGCCAACAACCCCGCGGTCAAGATCGGGTGCTTCCCGGCCGCGGTCGTGGACGGCGACGTCTACGTGGAGATGCCGTGAT
>DATFGS010000210.1:0-3138 GCA_035249225.1 Candidatus Methylomirabilota bacterium
GCGGTGATCGGCCACGGGTCCAGCGCGAGGCTTTCGCGGGCCACTTTGCTCGTGTCGATCTCGATCCACGCCGGGCCCCCCGCGCGCCGGAGCTGCTCGGCGGGGATCCGCGAGTGCTCCCAGAGGAACTCCCGCATCGAGGCTTTGGTCCAGCCGAGGCCGGCCATCGTCTGGGCCACGACACCCGGGAGCATCAGGATGCCCGGGGTGCCGTGTTCGTACCCCGCGAGGCCGGCCATGTTGGGCACGCGCATGAAGTCGGCCATGCGATGCATGCCCTGGAGCGCGTCCTCCTCGGGCGTCTCCTTCTTGGCGCCGCGGCGGCGGATGTTGGTCGCGCCGTTGGCGAAGGCGAGCGAAATGGAGCTCGTGCCCGGCGCGAAGCCATGCCGCTCGGTCCCGTGCGGCACCCAGCCCGTGGGCAGGTTCGCCTCGTCCTCGGCGAAGATCACGTTCGTGTAGCGCAGGCCGCCGTAGTTGGCCATGGTGCCGACGCCGGGCAGGGCGCCGCCCAGGTTCTGCTGCAGGAGCCGCAGCGCGCGGCCGATGCTGGCGCCCGCGGGCCGCTGCGGATCGGGACCGAGGCAGCCGAAACCGGCGTTGAGGCGGATCTGGGCGCCGATCGGCCCGTTGACGATCACCACCGGGAAGGCGCTGCCCGACGCGGCCTGCAAGGCCTCGCTGCCCGACTCGGGATCGAGGAAGGCCTCCACGGCGGCCAGGAGCACCGGCAGGTACTCGGGCCGGCCGCCGGACATCGCCAGCGCGATGGCGCACGACTCGATCGTGGTCACGCCGCCGCGCGGGGGAAAGATGCCGAGGCGCTGGTGTCGGGGTCGAGAGGCACCGCCCAGGATCCAATCCACGCGCTCGCGCGTCGGCGGCCACGCCGGCAGGCCATCGCCCCAGCGGTTGGCGAGCATCAGGTGATTCGCGCGGGCGAAAGCGTCCTCCACGCTCGTCCCTTCCACGCGCACCATGGGCGCCTCGCCCGCGGCGTCGCCGTCGAAGGCCGAGCGCCACCGGGTCAGCCCGTCGTAGAACTCCTGCTTGCGCGCCTCCACCGGAGTGATATCACTGCCCGGCAGGAAGATCTCGATGGGGAAGGTGACCATCGCCGCGTCGGGCGCGAGCCCGAGTCCGGCCACCGCGTTGGTCATGACCCCGACAAAATCGGCGCGGGTCAGCGTGACCGTCGGGATCCCCTGGGCCTCGAGCCTGGCGGCCGACCGGCCGCACGCGGTGGCGCAGGTCCCTCAAGCGGCGTTGCCGATGATGATCGCGTCGACCCCGCTGGCCTTGACGAGCGCCGCCGTCTCCTCCGAGCCGATGACCGCGTTGCCCTGGGGGAAGGCGTCGATCGGCAGGACCTCGATGCCGGGGAAGTCCGCCTCGAGCAGTGTCTTGAGCAGCGGCAGCATGCGGTAGGCCTGCCACTGCTCGTTGCTGACGAAGCCGATGCGCTTGCCCGCGAGGGCGCCGACGCGGGGCGCGTGGGCCTGCTTCACCTCGACGGCCCCGGAGGGGTCGTGGAACTCGAGCCTCACCATGGCGGTCCGAGTATAGCCCAGGAGGTTCGGCGCCTCGCGCTTGACCCGGCTCTCTCCCGTGTGTTAGGTCCGAGGGCACCATGACCATCACGATCTTCGGCGCTGGCGCGATCGGAGGCACCACCGGGGCCGCGCTGGCCCAGGCCGGGCACGACGTGCTCCTCGTGGACAGCCACGGCCCGCACGTCGAGGTCATCAACGCCAGCGGCCTCACCGTGGAGCGCGAGGGCAAGACCACCACCACGCGGGTCCCCGCGGTCCTGCCCCGGGACCTGGGCGGAGGCCTGGATCTGGTGATGCTGGCGGTGAAGAGCCACCACACCGAGGAGGCGCTCGGCGTCCTGGTCCCGAAGCTGGCCCCGGGCGGCACCGTGGTGTCGCTGCAGAACGGGCTCAGCGAGGAGCAGATCGCCCGCGCGGTCGGGCCGGCGCGCACCGTCGGCTGCCTCGTGAACTGGGCGGCGGACTGGGTGGCGCCGGGGCGCATCCTCCACGGCGGCCACGGCGCCTTCGTGCTCGGCGAGCTCGACGGGCGCATCACCCCGCGCGTGCAGGAGCTGGCGGCCCTGCTGAGCGCGGTCGAGGAGACGCCGGTCACCGACAACATCTGGGGCTACAAGTGGGGCAAGCTGATCTACGGGGCGCTCCTCTTCGGCACCGCGGTGGTGGACGCCCACGTGTACGAGGTGGTGGAGCGGAGCCCGGGCGTGCAGCAGGCGCTGGTGGGCATCGTGGGCGAGGGGCTGGCGGTGGCCGACAAGGCCGGCGTGCGCGTCGAGCCCTTCGACGAGTTCGACCCCGCCTGGTACCGCGCCGCGCTGGCCGGTGACGCGGGCGCGCGGGCGCGCGCGATGACCGCGATCGCCGCGCACTACCGCGCCCACACGAAGACCAAGACCGGCATCTGGCGCGACCTCGCGGTGCGCAAGCGCAAGACCGAGGTCGACGGCCAGCTCGGCATGCTGGCGCGGAAGGGCGAGACCCTCGGCGTGGCCATGCCGCTGACCCGCCGCCTCGCCGAGCTGATCCGCGACCTCGAGGACGGCCGGCGCCAGATGGACTGGGCCAACCTCGATCCGCTCGTCGCCCTGGCCGGCGGAGCGCGCGCGTGAGCCGCCCCCACTGGGGCTGGCAGGATCCGCTCGAAGCGTCGCTCCTCCCCGCGGTGTCGGCCGAGTCGCTGATGGGCCACGCCCGCGCCATCGCGGCCTGGGAGCGCGAGTCGGGCAGCCCGGGGGAGGCCCGCGCCTTCGACTACATCGAGAGCTGTCTCAAGGGCTATGGCCTCGAGGTGGAGCGCCGCGAGATCGAGGCCTACATCTCGCTGCCGCTCGAGTCCCGCGTCCTCCTGCCCGACGGCACCGTGATCGGGGCGCTGACGCATTCGTTCTCCACGTCCACGGGCCCGGAAGGTCTCGAGGCGGAGCTCGTGGACGGAGGCGACGGTACCGTGGAGACGCTGGCGCGCGCGGGCGCGCGGGGCAAGCTGGCCCTGGTGGACAACTTCGCCACCCCGGCCAAGGCGTGGGCCGCGCAGGAAGCGGGCACGATCGGCCAGCTCTTCACGAACCTGGACCACCTCCACAAC
>DATFGS010000211.1:0-1985 GCA_035249225.1 Candidatus Methylomirabilota bacterium
GGGGAGCAATGCAAGGCAAGCGGCTCGAGCGGGTGAACCAGCTCATCAAGGAAGAGATCTCCATGGTCGTGCAGCGGCAGCTCAAGGACCCGCGGCTCGGGTTCGTGACCGTGACCGAGGTGGACACGACCCCGGATCTCAAGCACGCCAAGGTCTTCGTGTCGGTGCTGGGGCCCGACGCGCAGTGGGCTGCCTCGTTCAAGGCGCTCGAGAGCGCGCGGGGCTTCGTGTGGAGCTGGCTGCGCCGGCATCTGGACCTGCGGGTCACGCCCGAGATCATGTTCCGACCCGACCGGTCCATGGAGCACGCGGCCCACATCCAGGCCCTCCTCGCCGATCTCAGGAAGGCGGAGGAGTCGTCGGAGGCGGACGAATGATCACCGTCGTCCAGCCGGAGCCGCCGTCCCAGCTCGTGGACCTGCTCGCCGGCCCTCGCGGCTCCGCCCTCATGCTGGGTCACGTTCATCCGGACGGCGACGTGCTCGGCACGCTGCTGGGCCTGGGCCTCGCGATGGAGAAGGCGGGCTGGACGGTGACCTGCGGCGGCCCCGATCCGGTGCCCGACGTGCTCGACTTCCTCCCCGGCGCCGATCGCTGGCAGGTGTGGCGGACCGCGCCCGGCACCTTCGACACCATCGTGCTCACCGACTGTCCCAACGACGGGCGCACCGAGGGGCTCCTCGCGGGCGTACGCGGCCCGGCCAGCCGGGTGCTCAACATCGACCACCATCCGGACAACCGCCGCTACGGGACCCTGAACTGGATCGATCCCTCCGCCGCCGCGGTCGGGGAGATGATCTACGACCTGCTCGTCGCTCTCGGCTGGCCCGTCGGTCGCGACACCGCCCTCGGCCTCTACACCGCGATCCACACCGACACCGGCTCGTTCCGCTACTCGAACACGACGCCGCGCACCTTCCGGATCGCGGGCGCCCTCACCGCGGAGGGGGCCGAGCCCGCGCTCGTCACCGACCGGCTCTACCAGCGGCGGCCCCCGGACGCGCTGCTGACCCTCGGCAGCCTCCTGAGCCGGGTCGAGGTCAGCCCGGACGGGCGCATCGCCACGCTCACGGTGCCCGAGGGCGCGGCCTCCGAGGCCTTCATGGCCGCGGAGGATCTCGTGACCTATCCGCGCTCGATCGCGGGCGTCAAGGTGGCGGTGCTCCTGCGCGTCGAGAGCGACGGCCGGGTGAAGGCGAGCCTCCGGGGCAAGGGCGACGTGCCGGTCAACCGCATCGCGCACCAGTTCGGCGGCGGCGGCCACGAGAACGCGGCGGGCTGCACGCTGCCCGGGCCACTCGCGTCCGCCCGGGCCACCGTGCTCGCGGCGGTGCGGCAGGCCCTCGGCGGCGCCGCGTCGTGAGCGATCGGCACCGCGCCGGCGTCCTGCCGGTCGAGAAGGGCCCGGGCGTCACGTCGTTCCAGGTGGTCGCCCACCTGCGCCGGGTGCTGCGCGCGCCGCGCATCGGGCACGGGGGCACGCTCGATCCCGCCGCCACCGGGCTCCTGCCCATCCTGATCGGGGAAGCGACGAAGCTGACCCCGTACCTGGTGGATCTCGACAAGGAGTACGTGGCCACCGTCCGCCTGGGCGTCACCACCGAGACCCAGGATCTGACCGGCGCGGTGCTCGAGACCCGCCCGGTGCCCGCGCTCGACGCGCCCGCGCTCGAGGCCGCGCTCGCGCCGTTCGTCGGCACGATCCGGCAGGTCCCGCCGATGTTCTCGGCGCTGCACCGCGACGGCAAGCGCCTCTACGAGCTGGCCCGGCAGGGCGTGGAGGTGGAGCGCGAGCCGCGCGAGGTCCTCGTGCACTCGATCCGGCTCGAGTCGGTCGCGCTCCCGGACTTCGTGATCCGGATCCGCTGCGGCAAGGGCACCTACGTGCGCACGCTGGCGGCGGACGTGGGCGCCGCGCTGGGCTGCGGGGCGACCCTGGCCGGGCTCGTCCGCACGCGGGTGGGACCCTACGCGCTCGAGGCCGC
>DATFGS010000212.1:0-2488 GCA_035249225.1 Candidatus Methylomirabilota bacterium
GGCCGCGCCGGCCGCCACGTTGCCGGCGATCAGCGAGCCCGCGCCCGCTCCGGGCCCGCCGGCGCCCGCCGCGAGCGGCACCACGATCGCGCTTCCGGCCTCGGCACCCGTCGTCGCCGCGAGGCCTCCCACCACCGCGCCGGAGGGTGTGACGCGGACCGCGCGGCCGCAGGGCGGCTACCAGGTACGCCCCACCTACCCCTCCGCACCGCGGCGCCTCGGCATCCAGGGCACCACCATGCTGCGCGTGCACGTCCTGGCGGACGGCCGCATCGGCGACGTGCTCGTGGAGCACTCGGCCGGCCACCCCGATCTCGATCAGGCCGCGATGGAGGCGGTGCGGCGCTGGCGCTTCGAGCCCGCCCGCCGCGGCGCCGATGCCGTGGCCATGTGGGTCCTGCTCCCCGTCGAATTCCGGCTCACCCAGTGAGGAGATCCTTGCGTCCCGTCACCACGCTGGCCTTCGGGCCGGCCCTTGCGCTGGCCTTCATCGTCGCGCTCCCTCTGGTCGCGACGGCCCAGCCCCGACCGGAGACCACGCTGCCGCCGGTGGTCGTCGAGGGCAGCCGCTCGCCCGACGAGCGCACGCGGACGGAGACCGAGGCCCGCGAGGAGCTGCGCCGCGTGCCGGGCGGCACCGAGGTGGTCGGCCAGGAGACGATCGAGCAGTCGCGGGGGGCCAATCTCAAGGACGCGCTCGACCTCGTGCCGGGCGTGTTCGTGCAGCCCCGCTTCGGCGCGGCCGACGAGAGCCAGATCTCGATTCGCGGCTCCGGCCTCCGCAGCAACTTCCACCTGCGCGGCCTCAACATCCTGATCGACGGGTTCCCGTACGGCAACGCCGACGGGTTCGGCGACTTCGAGTCGCTGGAGCTGCTCACCACCAAGCGGATCGAGGTATACAAGGGCGCCAACGCCCTGCGCTTCGGCGGCTACACCCTGGGCGGAGCCATCAATCTCGTCACGAAGACCGGCTACGACGCCCCGCTGCTCGAGCTGCGGAGCGAGGCCGGCTCGTTCGGCTTTCTCAAGAACTACGTCGGGACCGGCCAGGTGTATGGACCGTTCGACCTCTACGTGGGCCTGAGCGACACGGAGCTCGACGGCTACCGGCAGCATGGCGACCAGACCCGGCGCCGGGCCTACGCCAGCCTCGGCTATCGCCTGGCCGGAGGCACCACGGTGCGCCTCGACCTCGGCTACGTCCGGAACGAGGAGAACCTCCCCGGCGCCCTCACCCAGCAGGAGATGGACCGCAATCCGCGCCAGCGGAGCCCGGCGAGCAGCGCGTTTCGCGAGGAGCGCAACTACAACTACACCCGGGGCG
This sequence comes from Candidatus Methylomirabilota bacterium, assembly GCA_035249225.1. GTDB lineage: Bacteria > Methylomirabilota > Methylomirabilia > Rokubacteriales > CSP1-6 > CAMLFJ01. The sequence goes on from DATFGS010000212.1 coordinate 1,328, forward strand.
CCCTGACCGTCCGCACGCCGCTCGGCGAGGACCAGGTGCTCGAGTGGTCCACCCAGCTCAACTACCAGGACATGGATCATCCGCTGTCGTTCGCGATCATCGACGACACGACCTACAGCTACGGCACCGAGCTGCGCTACGTGCTGACCGCGCCCTTCCTCGGCCTGGCCAGCCGGCTCACCGCGGGCTTCCAGTTCTTCGGCACCCGCCAGATCGACGTCAACTTCGCCAACAACCTGGGCAACCGCGGCGCCAGGACCAAGGACCAGATCAACATCGCCAACAACGTCGCGGGCTACGTCGAGGAGCAGCTCGACCTCACCGCCACCTTCACCGCGGTGGCGGGCGGCCGCGTCAACTACGCGACCCGGGAGGTCCGCGATCGCTTCGAATCGGACGGCAACCAGTCGGACGCGGTGGATTTCTTCTCCGCCTCGCCCCGGGCCGGCTTCGTCTGGAAGGTGGCGCCGAACGTCCAGGTCTTCGGCAACGCCAGCCACGCCTACGAGCCGCCCGCGCTCCTCGAGCTGACCGCGCCCGGCCAGCTCGGCGGCAACCTGGGCCAGCTCGCGGCCCAGAAGTCCTGGCAGTTCGAGGTGGGCACCCGCGGCACCGTGGGCGAGCGGCTCGCCTGGGACGTCGCGGTCTACGACGCGGAGCTGTGGGACGAGATCCAGAACGTCAACGTCCAGCCCTTCCCGGGCGCCTCGTTCACGGTCCCGCGCTACCGCAACATCGACCGCTCGCGCCACACCGGCGTCGAGGCGGGGGTGGATCTGCTCCTGGTGAAGGACGTCCTGTCGCGGATGGGCCTCGGCCGTGCCGGCGACACGCTGCGGGCGCGCGCCGGCTATACCTGGTCGCGCTTCGTGTTCGTGAACGACGTCAACTTCGGCGACAATGACCTGCCGGGCGCGCCACGCCACTTCATCCAGACCGAGCTGCGGTACGATCATGGCTCCGGGCTCTGGATGGCGCCCGGCCTCGACATCGTGCCCACGGGCTACTTCGTGAACAGCCAGAACGACGCGCGCAACGACCCCTACACGCTCGTGAACTTCAAGGCCGGCTTCGACCATCGGCCGACCGGGATCGGCGTGTTCTTCGAGGCCCGCAACCTGGCCGACACCACCTACTCGGGGGCGGTGGCGACGGACGACG
>DATFGS010000213.1:0-13493 GCA_035249225.1 Candidatus Methylomirabilota bacterium
CAGGAGGTCGGGCGCACCGACTCGCGGGGCAAGCTGCTGATCCCGAACCTGCTCCCGTACTATGCCAACCGGCTGGGGATCAAGGACGAGGACATCCCGATCGAGTACAGCATCAGCACCACCGAGCGGATGGTGGGCCCCCCGGTCAAGGGCGGCTCGGTCGTCACGTTCCCGGCGCGACGCGTGCAGGCGTTCATCGGCTCGCTGGTGCTGGAGATCGAGGGCCGGACGGTGACACCGGCCTATGGACAGCTCACGGTCTCGGCCGGAGGGGAGACCTTCGAGTCCCCGATCGGGCGCGACGGCGAGTTCTACCTCGAGAACCTGCCGCGCGGCCGCCACGCCGCGGTCGTGGATCACAAGGAGGCGCTGTGCCGGTTCACCCTGGAGACGCCGGTCTCCCCGGCCTCGCTGGTGGACCTGGGAACCGTGCGGTGTACCGTTCGCTAGCGGGGGCCGCCCGAAAGGAACCGCGATGACAACGAGGACACGCTTCACGATGCTGCTGGCGGGGCTGGGCGCGCTGCTGGCGGCCGCGACCGCGGACGCGGCGTGCACCATCAGCACCACGCCGGTCGCCTTCGGCACCTACAACGTCTTCTCCGGCTCGCCGGACGACGCGACCGGACAGATCACCTACCGGTGTACCGCCCCGCGGCCGCCCCTCGTGCAGATCCAGCTGGACAAGGGCGGCGCCCCGACCTTCACTCCGCGCCAGATGAGGCGGAGCGGCGAGATCCTGAGCTACAACCTGTACCTGGATTCGACCCGGAGCACGATCTGGGGCGACGGCACCGGCGGCACCCAGGCCTACACCCTGGCCAATCCCCCGCCGAACCAGAACATCAACGTGAGCGTATTCGGCCGGATCCCTCCCGGCCAGGACGTGAGCGCGGGCAGCTACACCGCGACGGTGACCGCCACGATCTTCTTCTGAGCTATGGTGCCGCCACCATGATCGCGGTGGCTGGCCCATAGCGACCGCTCCCGGACCGCGCTTCCCAGTCGCCAGACTGATCCGTAAGCGCTTGATCCACATGTCTTATTTTCCATGTGCCCCTGCGACCCTCGTGGCACCCCCATTGCCCTACAGGGGTGTGCTGGCGCAGGATACAGCCGCGGAGACGGCGCAGAGGAGAACGAGGCGATGCGGGGTCGGGCCTGGCGGATCGCGATGCTAAGCGGGGCGCTCCTGGCGTCCCTCGCGATGCCGGCCTGGGCTGGATCGGCGCAGGCGCCCCTCGCGGTCGGTGTCGTGGTCCCGGCCCGCTGCGCGGTCCGGATGCCCGGGACGATCGTATCGGCCGACCTGCCGGCGACCGGGGCGCGGGAGGCGGTGGCGATGCGCTGCACCAAGGGCGCCCTTCCCTCCGGCTCGGGCAGCGCGCTGGCGGCGGCGGGGGCCATCGGCCCTCAGATCACCCGCAGCTTCCTCCCGGCGGGCGGCTCGGCGATCGCCCCCCGGCCGCTGCCCGACGAGACCTCCCCGCTCCCGGTGGCCGAGACGAGCGGGCCCCGGATCGTCATCACGGTCAACTTCTAGCTCTGGTGACCGCGAGTGTCAGCCTCGTGTCAGGATCTGTGAACCCCCGCCCAATTCCGGCAGCAGGTTACGAGCAAAGCGCAGTTATTTCATCAGGTTGTCGAGGTGTCTCCTCCCGCCGATCATGTGCTTTGCCCGGCACTGATCTTGCTCGAACCGTGTGACATGGACGATAGCCTCCCGAGCATCCTCTGTGTCGACGACGACGTGGACGTCCTCGAACTGCTCAAGGAATACTTCACCGAGCAGGGATTCGTCGTCCTGACCGCCACCAACGGGGTCGAGGCCTTCCTCCAGGTCAAGCGGTGGCAGCCCAAGGCGGTCATCCTCGACCTCTTCATGCCCCGCCTCGGTGGGATCGGCGCGCTCGGCCGGATCAAGGCGCTCAACCCCGACGTGGCCGTGATCCTGGTCAGCGGCATGGGCAACGCGCTCGACCTGGTCACCGAGGCCGGCCTGAGCGTGGCCGGCGCCTTCACCAAGCCGCTCAACCTGGTGCAGCTGACCGAGACCCTGGCCCGGTCGGGTGTGGTGGCTCCGGCGGCCCTGGTGGCCGCGGCGTCGAGCGGCGAGGCCGCGCAGATCAAGCGGCCGGTGCGCGCCCGCGTGCTCGTGGTGGACGACGAGCTCGAGTTCCGCAAGGTCCTGGCCGAGTACCTCGAGGACCGCGGCTTCGACGTGATGGAGGCGCAGGACGGCGAGGAAGCCCTCCTCCGCGTACCCGACTTCCACCCGCACATCGTGCTGATGGACGTGATGATGGCCGGCATGGGCGGCGTCGAGGCCCTGCGGCGCATCAAGACCACCGCCCTGGAAACCTGCGTGATCATGGTCACCGCGGTGGAGGACATCGATTCCGCGCGCGGGGCCCTGGCCCTGGGCGCGTCCGACTACGTGACCAAGCCGTTCAGCTTCCAGTATCTCGACTCGGTGCTCGAGGTCCACATGCTGATGGACCACATCGACCCGAAGTCGAGCTAGCCCGACACTCCCTCCGCCGCCTCCTCGCCCGACCGCACGCAGTCCGCGATCCCCACGCCCCGGTAGGCTCCGCCCGCCAGGCGCAGGCCGGCATGCCGGGCCACCGCCCGCTCGATGGCCTCCGCGCGCGCCGCGTGGCCCACGTGATACTGGGGCATCGCGCGCGGGTGGCGCGCGACGCGGGTGAAGAGCGGCGCGCCGGTGACGCCGAGCAGCTCGCCGAGCTCCGCGCGCACGATCTCGACCAGCGCCCCGTCGTCGGCGTCGAGCATCGACTCGTTCAGCGCGCCCCCCACGAACACGCGCAGCAGCACGTGGCCCTCCGGGGCGCGTCCCGCGTACTTCACGCTCGAGAAGCTGCCCGCGAAGACCGGCCGGCGCTCCACCTGCGGCACCACGAAGCCGAAGCCATCGAGGGGATGGCGGATGTCGGCGCGACGGTAGGCCAGCGTCACGGTGCCCGAGGAGGCGTAAGGGATCCCCTCGAGCAGATGCGCGAGCCCCGGATCCACGTAGCGCAGCAGCCGCGCGACCTGATGCGCCTCCGGCGACAGGATGAGCGCGTCGCCGGTGAAGACCGCGCCGCCCGCGGTGGTGACGCGCCAGCCCGCGCCGTCCCGCTCGACCGCGGCCGCCCGCTCCTTGAGGCGCACCGCGCCGGGCGGCAGCCGGGTGGCCAGCACGCGAATCAGCTCCTCCATCCCCTCCGCGAAGGTCACGAAGAGCGACCAGCGCGCGCCGCTCGTGCCGGTGTGGAGCGCGGGGGCCCGGCGGGCGGCCCGCCAGAGGGCCAGGATGACGCTGCGCTCGCGCCGCTCCATCTCGAGGAAGCGCGGCATGGTGGCGCCGAGCGAGAGCTCGTCGGGATCGGCGGTGTAGATGCCGCCGACCAGGGGCTGGGCGACGCGCTCGAGCGCCTCGCGGCCGAGCCGGCGCCGCACGAACGCCCCGAGGCTCTCGTCGGGAGACCCGCCGCGCGGCAGCACCAGGTCGCAGGCCATCCGGAGCTTGCCGGGCCACGAGAAGAGCGACGAGGCCAGGAGGGGCCGGAGCCGGGTGGGCGCCATGAGCTGGAAGCCGTCCGGCAGCGGATGGAGCCGCCCGCGAAAGGCCACGAAGACGCGCCGGAAGCGGTTGTCGGTCCCGATCAGCCGGTCCTCCACCCCGAGCCGGCGGCAGAGCGCGAGCGCCCACGGCTTCTCGGAGAGGAACGAGTCGGGCCCCCACTCGACGAGGAAGCCGTCGCGCCGCTCGGTCCGGATGGTGCCGCCCAGGCGATCGGCCGCTTCGAGCAGGGTCAGCTCGAGCGGCCGGCCGCGCTCGCGCGCCAGCTCCGCGGCCCGGTGGGCGGCCGCCAGCCCGGAGATCCCGCCGCCGACGACGAGCAGCTTCACGACGCCGGCCCGCGCCGGACCAGATCGGCCAGCATCGCGATGAACGCCGGGTGATCGTTGGCGGCGGCCGCGCGATGGAAGGCGATCCCGCAGGACTCGGCCACCGCCCTGGCTTCCACGTCCAGGTCGTAGAGCACCTCGACGTGGTCGCAGACGAAGCCGACCGGGACGATCACCACGTCGCGCGCGCCGTCGCGCGCGAGCGCGCGGATGACGTCGGCGACGTCGGGCTCGAGCCACGGATCGCGGGGGGAGCCGCTGCGGCTCTGGTAGGCCACCGACCACTCGGAGCGGCCGAGCGCCGAGGCGATGGCGCGCGCGGCCGCATCGAGCTGGGCCGCATAGGGCGAGCCCGCGGCCATGGAGACCGGGACGCTGTGGGCGGTGAACACCAGCCGCGCGTCGGCCCGGCGCACGGGCTCGATCCCCGCGAGCGCGACCCGCGCGCGGTCCGCCACCGCCGCCACGAAGCGCGGATGCTCGCTCCACGGCGGCGCGTAGACGACCTCGGGCGAGTCGGGACCGACCTTCTCCCGCGCGGCCGCCACGTCCTCGACGTAGCGCGCCCACGAGGCCTCCGTCTGGAGCGACGACAGGATGATCCCGAGCGCCCGCCGGCAGCCCCGGTCCTTCATCTCGGCCAGGGTCTCGTGCAGGAACGGATGCCAGTTCCGCATGCCGATCCACACCGGCAGGGCCTGCCCGGCCGCGGTGAGCGCCGCGCGCAGGCCCTCGGCCTGGCGGCGGGTCAGCTCGTTGAGCGGCGAGCGCCCGCCCATGACGTCGTAGTGGTGCGCGACCTCCTCGAGGCGCTCGGGCGGGATGCGGCGGCCCGCGGTGACGAGCTGCAGGAACGGGCGTACGTCCTCCGGGCGCTCCGGCCCGCCGAACGCGATCAGGAGGACCGCGTCGATCATCGCGCGGACGCCTCGTGGACGATGTCCACGAGGGCCTTCACGTGCTCGACCGGCGTGTCCTTGTGGATGCCGTGCCCCAGGTTGAACACGTGCCCCGGCCGCCCGGCCGCCGCGTCGAGGATCTCGCGCGCCGCGCGTCGGATCGCCGGCACGCCGGCCAGCAGCACCGCCGGGTCCAGGTTGCCCTGGACGGCCACGTCGTGGCCGAGGCGGGCCCACGTCGGCCCGAGCTCCACGCGCCAGTCGAGCCCGATCACGTCCCCGCCCGCCTGCTTCATGAGCGGCAGCAGCCCGCCGGTGCCCACCCCGAAGTGGATGACCGGCACGCCCGGCCGCAGCGCGCCGATCACGCGGCGCGAGTGCGGGAGCACGAAGTCGCGGTAGTCGGCGGGCGACAGCGCGCCCACCCACGAGTCGAAGAGCTGTACCGCCTGCGCGCCGGCCGCGACCTGCCCGTTGAGGTAGTCGGCGGTGATCCCGGCGAGCCGCGTCATCATCGCGGCCCACGCCTCCGGCTCCGCCCGCATGAGCGTCTTGGTGAGGAGGAACTCGCGCGAGGGCCCGCCCTCGATCAGGTACGAGGCCAGCGTGAACGGCGCCCCCGCGAAGCCGATGAGGGGCACGCGGTCGGCGAGCGCCTTGCGCACCCGGCGCACCGTCTCGAAGACGAAGCCGACCGCGTCCTCGACGTCCACCGCGGGCAGCGCCCGCGCGGCCGCCGCGGTGCGCACCGGGCGCTCGATGCGGGGGCCGTCGCCGCGCGTGAACTCGAGCCCGACCCCCAGCGGCTCGAGCACGAGCAGGATGTCCGCGAAGAGGATCGCCGCGTCCACGCCCAGGCGCTCCACCGGCTGGAGCGTGACCTCCGCGGCCGCGTCCGGATTCTTGCACAGCTCGAGGAAGCCGAGCCGCGCGCGCACCGCGCGGTATTCCGGCATGTAGCGGCCCGCCTGCCGCATGAGCCAGATCGGCGTGAACGGCGTGGGCCGGCGGAGACACGCGTCGAGGAAGGCGGCGGGAACGGCCGGCGGCATGCTGCCCCGAAGCCTACAGGCGGGGTCTGGCGCAGTCAAGGAAGCGGGGCTATCATCCGGCAGCGAGGAGGCTCCCCCCATGTCCTTTCTCTCCGGCAAGCAGGCCTTCCTTCAGATCCTGAAGGACGAAGGCGTCGACACCATGTTCGGTAATCCCGGCACCACCGAGCTGCCGCTGATGGACGGGCTCGTGCGGGAGCCGAGCATCCGCTACATCCTGGCCCTGCAGGAGGCGGTCGCCATCAGCATGGCCGATGGGTACGCGCAGGCGAGCGGCAAGCTGGGCGTGGTCAACGTCCACACCTCGCCGGGCCTCGGCAACGCGATGGGCATGCTCTACGACGCCTACGAGGCGGGGACGCCGCTCCTGGTGACCGCGGGGCAGCACGATCAGGCCATGAACCTCACCGAGCCCATCCTCTGGTCCGATCTGCCGCCGGTGGCGCGCCCCTACGTGAAGTGGTCGCACGAGATCACCCGCCTCGAGGACCTGCCGCGCGCGGTGCGGCGCGCGGTCAAGACCGCGATGGCGCATCCCACCGGCCCGGTCTTCATCTCGCTGCCGGTGGACGTGCTGAACGCGGAGCGCGAGCTGGATCTCATGCAGTCCACCCGCGTGGCCCCGCGCATCCGTGGCGACCGCGCCGCGATCGAGGCGGCCGCCGATCTCCTGGCGAAGGCGTCGCGCCCCGTCCTCATCGCGGGCGACGCGGTGGCCCATGGCGACGCGCTGGCCGAGATGGCCCTCCTCGCGGAGACGCTCGGCGCGCCGGTCTACACCGAGTGCGTGCCCTCCACGTGCTCGTTCCCGTTCACGCACCCGCTCTACCACGGCCCGTTCCCGCGCCTGGGCCAGCCCATCCGCCAGCTCCTCATGCAGCACGATCTGCTGTTCTCGGTGGGCGGCGATCTCTTCACGCTCTCGCTCCCGTCCGACGTGGAGCCGATGCCGGAAGGGCTGCCCCTCATCCACCTCGATCTCGACCCCTGGGAGATCGGCAAGAACTATCCGGCCCAGGTGGCGATCCAGGGCGATCCGAAGGCCACCCTGCCCGAGCTGGTGGAGGCGCTCCGGCGCCGGCTGACCGCGTCGCAGGCCAGGGACGTCGCCGTGCGGGTGGAGAAGCTGCGGGTGGCCCAGGAGGCGCGGCGCGAGGCGCTGCGCCAGGAGGCGGCGTCCCAGGCGAGCCGCCACCCGATCAGCCCGCTCGCGCTGGTGGGCGCGGTCGCGGGCGCGGTGCCCGACGAGGCGATCATCGTGGACGAGACCATCTCCTCGAGCCACGGGGTGCGCGAGTTGCTCCGCGCCCGCGACCACCGCGGCTTCTACGGCCTGCGCGGCGGCGGCATCGGGTGGGGCCTGCCCGCCTCGATCGGGGTCAAGCTGGCCCAGCCCGATCGGCCGGTCGTCGCGCTGGTCGGCGACGGCAGCGCGATGTACACGATCCAGTCGCTGTGGACCGCCGCGCACGACTCCGTCGCGGTGGTGTTCGTGATCTTCAACAACCAGTCCTATCGCATCCTCAAGCAGCGCACCCAGGCGCTCAAGGGCTTCTCGGCCGAGGACAACCAGTACGTGGCGATGGACCTGGTCAAGCCGGGGCTCGACTACGTGGGGCTCGCCCGGGCGCAGGGCGTGCCGGGCGAGACGGTGGAGAAATCGGCCGACGTGGCCACCGCGATCAAGCGCGGGTTGGCGTCGGGCGGACCCTACCTGGTGGACGTCCGCATCGACGGCTCGCTCCGCGGCTGAGCGCGGCGCGCCGGCTCAGCCGGCGCCCGCCTCCGCGGTGGACAGCAGCTCGCGCACCCGGTCGGTGAAGACCTCCGGCGTGAAGGGCTTCGCCACGAACGCGGAATGCTCGCTGCCGAGGGCGGTCCGCGCGGCCCCGTCCTGCACGTAGCCCGAGATGTAGAGCACCGGCAGCGCGTTCCGGATGGCGCGGAGCCGCTCGGTGAGGTCCCGACCCGACATGCCGGGCATCACCATGTCGGTCACGAGCAGGTGGATCTCCCCCTCGTGGCGCCGGGCGACCTCGAGCGCGGCCGCGCCGTCGGGGGCCTCGAGCACCGAGTAGCCGACGCGCTTCAGGATCTCGGCGGCCAGCTCCAGCACCTCCGGCTCGTCGTCCACCACCAGCACCGTGCGCGAGGTGGTGCGCAGCCGCCGGCCCGCGTCGGGGGGCGGCGCGGCCGGCGCCTCCTCCACCCGGGGCAGGTGGATGGTGAACGTGGTTCCGCGGCCGAGCACGCTCTGGACCTCGATGTGGCCGCGGCTCTGCTCGATGATGCCGTACACGGTGGAGAGCCCGAGGCCGGTGCCCTTGCCCTGCTCCTTGGTGGTGAAGAACGGCTCGAAGATGTGCGCGGCGGTCTCCGCGCTCATGCCGGTGCCGGTGTCGCTGACCGCGAGGGCCACGTAGGGCCCCGGCGGCAGGTTGCTCTGGTGGAGCGCGGCCGCCTCGTCCACCAGGACGTCGCGGATGGAGACGCGGATGCGGCCGCCGTCGGGCATGGCGTCGCGGGCGTTGACCGCGAGGTTCATCAGCACCTGCTGCATCTGGCTCGGGTCGGCCTTGACCCGTCCGGTGCCCTCCACCGGCTCGACCGTCAGCTCCATGTTCTCGCCGATCATCCGCTGCAGCATCGGCAACAGGTCGGCCACCAGCGGTCCGAGCTCGAGCACGCGCGGCTGCACGACCTGCTTGCGGCTGAAGGCCAGGAGCTGACTCGTGAGCGCCACCGCCCGCTGCGACGTTTTCTGGATCAGGTCCACGTCGCGATGCATCGGCTCGCCCGGCTTGAGCCGGCTCAGCAGCATGTGGGCCCGGCCGCTGATGACGGTGAGCAGGTTGTTGAAGTCGTGGGCGACCCCGCCGGCGAGGCGGCCCACCGCCTCCATCTTCTGCGCCTGCTGCAGCTGCATCTCGAGGCTGCCCCGGGCCGCGTCCGCGCGCTTCTGCTCGGTCAGATCCCGGATGTAGGCGTTGAACGTGGGCGGCCCTTCCATCTTGACCACGGTCACCGTCAGCTCGACCGGGAACTCGGTCCCGTCCGCCCGCTGGGCGCTCACCTCGACGCGGCCGCCCAGCAGGCTGTGCTCGCCGGTGGCGAGGTAGCGCGCGAGCCCGCGCCGGTGCGCGTCCCGGAAGGACGGCGGAATGATCAGCTCCGCCAGCTCCCGGCCGATGACGTCCGCCCGCGCGTGCCCGAACATCCGCTCGGCCGCCGGGTTGAACTCGATCAGGCGCCCTTCGCGGTCCATGCCCACGAAGGCGTCCATCGCGCTCTCCAGGACCGTGCGATGCCGGGTCTCGCTGTCGCGCAGCACCGATTCCCCCCGCTTGCGCTCGGACACGTCGGCCATGCTCCCGACGACCCGCACCGGGCGGCCGCCCGCGTCGCGCACGAACCGGCCCCGGCTCAGCACGTCGAGGTAGAGGCCGTCGCGCGCGCGGAAGCGGTAGTCCGCCTCGAAGTCGTGGCCGTCGGCCATCGCGGCCTGGAAGCGCGCCTCGACCCGCGCCCGCTCGTCGGGATGGACCCGCTCGATCCACCAGTCGTAGGTCGCGTCGATCTCGTCCAGCCGATAGCCGCACATCTCGGTGAGCCCCTGCGTCCACGTCATGGTGCCGTGGGGCAGGCTCAGGTCGTAGATGGCCGAGCCCACCGCGGACGAAGCGAGCTCGAAGCGCTCGTTGGCCCGGCGCAGGCGGCGCTCGGCCGCCTGCAGGTCGGCGCCGAGCCGGCGCGCCGCGGTGAGCGCGCGGGTCTGCAAGAGCGTGATCACGAAGGCGAGGACGCTGATCAGGAGGCCGCTGCCCAGGACCCAGTAGGGGACGAGCCGCTCGGTGAGCGAATGGAAGGCGGGCAGCGTCGCCAGGCGGAGGGTCCAGGTCTGGCCGCCGAACACGACCGGGACCGTGCGGCTCAGCTCGCGCGGACCCGGCGCGCCGGGGGTGCGGTCGTAGATGAGGCGGCCCGGGCTCGCCGCGGGCGCGTCGAAGAGCTCCAGGTCCACCGGCTCCCCGCGGGAGGCGCCGAACAGGTCGTCCATCAGCCGGTCGGGCCGGAAGGTGGCGGCCACGAAGCCCTCGAAGCTCTGCCGGCGCTCCTCGACGGTCGCGGGCGGCCGGGCGCCTCGATACAGCGGCAGGAAGATGACGAACCCGGAGCCCTCTCCCTGACGGAACAGGGCGAGCCGCTGGCTCATCGCGGCCCCGCCGGTGTCGCGGGCCCGCTCCATCGCCTCCCGGTTCTCCGGACGCGTGGCCGCGTCGAGGCCGAACCAGCGCGCCTCGTAGGCCTCGGCGGGCTCGAGGAACGCGACGGGATGGAACTCGGCCTGGCCCTCCACCGGGTGAATCTCGTAGCCGGCGGGCGCGCCGCCCCGGCGCATCAGGGCCTCGTGCGCGGCCCGGGACGCGGCGGGCACCCGCGGGACCCAGCTCATCCCGCGGATGCTCGGATAGCGGGTCTCGAGGCTCAGGCCCGCCACGAACGAGCGGAACTCGGCGCGCTCCACCGCGGTGCTGCTCGCGAAGAGGGCGCGCACGCCCATCAGGATCTGCAGGTAGGACTCGAGCCGCCGGTCGATCGCGGCGCGGCTCATCCCGACCACGCGGTCGAAGCGCTCCTGCTCGCTGGCCCGCACCGTGCGCTCGGCGTAGCGCCACACCGCGAAGGTGAGCAGCAGCGTGCAGGCGAGCACGACGTAGGCCGGCCACGCGCGGCGGACCGCAGCGAGGCGCGACGAGGAGGGCGGGCCGGCTGCGCCGACCGCGGCTCCGGAACGGCCCGATCCGACCTGGCTCATGACTGCGTCGCGCCCGCTCAAATTCTACTCTGTCGCGCGCGCGCCACCAACGCTCTTGCGCTGTCCGGGGCCGCGGGTATACCGTCGACTGCGCATGCCGGCCCGCGTACGCCGTCCGCGGAACATTCGCCGCTTCGAGAGGAGTCAACGATGACCGAGGGCAGCCAGCTCATCCGGGGTCTGGAGGGCGTGGTGGCCGCCGAGACCCGCCTGTGCGACCTGGACGGCCGGAACGGCCGCCTCGCCTACGGCGGCTACGACATCGACGAGCTCGCGCGACAGGCCACCTTCGAGGACGTCGCCTACCTGCTGTGGCACGACGAGCTGCCCGCGCGGGGCCCGCGCGAGAAGTTCGCGGCCGAGCTCGCGGCCGCGCGGCCCATCCCCGACGCGCTGGTCCGCGTCTTCGCCCTCATGCCCCGCGACACCGATCCCATGCGGGTGCTCCAGGCCTCGGTGGCGATCCTCGGCATGCACGATCCGGACGCCACCGACAACTCGCGCGCGGCCAACCTGCGCAAGTCGGTGCGCCTGACCAGCCAGTTCGCCACCGCCATCTGCGCCCACCACCGGGTGCGGAGCGGGCAGGCGCCGGTGCCGCCGTCGAAGGAGCTCTCGCACGCGGCCAACTTCCTGTACATGCTCACCGGGGAGGCGCCGAGCGCGGTCACCACCCGCGCGGTGGACGCGAGCCTCACGCTCTACGCCGAGCACGAGCTGAACGCCTCCACGTTCACCACCCGCGTCATCGCGGCCACGCTCTCCGACATGCACTCGGCGGTGGCGGGCGGGGTGGGCGCGCTCAAGGGCACGCTCCACGGCGGCGCGGGCGAGGCGGTGATGCGCACGCTGCTCGAGGTGGGCACGCTCGACAACGTGGATGCCTTCGTGGAGCGCTCGATGGGGGAGAAGCGCCGGCTCATGGGCTTCGGCCACCGCGTCTACACCGCGGGCGATCCGCGCGCGGCCATTCTCAAGGGGCTCGCCGAGGCGGCCTGCCGCCAGTCCGGCCAGGCTCTCTGGTACGACCTGGCGGTGGCGCTGCACGCCAAGGTGCAGGCCACCAAGCGCCTCATCCCGAACGTGGACTTCTACTCGGCGCCGCTCTTCTACTCGATCGGCATCCCGGTGGATCTGTTCACCCCGGTGATCGCGGCGGCGCGGATCGCGGGCTGGACCGCCAACCTCCTCGAGCAGTACGACGACAACCGCCTCATCCGCCCCCGCGCCGACTACAAGGGCCACCCCCGCCGCCCCTTCGTCCCCCTCGAGAATCGATAAAGGATGACGAAGAACCTTTCGAGACGGTTGTCCGCCGACCGGGGGAGTGCGGGGGCCATTTCTGGGCCCCCGCATTCAATAGAGCTTGAAGAACTAGACGGTTGGCCGCACTAGCCGCCATGGGCCAAAGCCTCACGAGAAAGCTTCTCGAAGCCCACCTGGTCTCGGGAAAGACCGTGGCCGGCGAGGAGATCGGCTTGCGGGTGGACCAGGCGCTGCTCACCGACACCAACGGGGCGATGGCGTTCCTCCAGTTCGAGGCCATGGGCTTCCCGCGCGTGCGGCCGGCCCGGGTGGTCGCCTACATCGACCACAACGTCTACCAGGTGGACTCGCGCAACTCGGACGACCACCGCTATCTCCAGACCGCGGCGGCGCGCTACGGCGCCTGGTTCTCCAAGCCGGGCAACGGCATCTGCCACCAGGTGCACTTCGAGTCCTTCAGCGTCCCCGGCCAGTTCGTCCTGGGCACCGACAGCCACACCCCGCTCTGCGGCTCGACGGGCATGCTGGCCATCGGGGCGGGCGGCCTGGACGTGGCGGTGGCGATGGGCGGCGGGCCCTATCACGTGGTGATGCCGCGCGTGACCCAGGTATGGCTCACCGGCCGGCTCCGGCCGTGGGTCTCGGCCAAGGACGTGATCATGGAATTGCTCCGCCGCTACACGGTGCGCGGCGGCAGCGGGCGCATCTTCGAGTACGGCGGCCCCGGCGCGGCGGCGCTGTCCCTGCCCCAGCGGGCCACCATCTGCAACATGGGCGCCGAGCTGACGCTGACCACCAGCGTGTTCCCCTCGGACGAGGCGACCCGCGAGTACTTCCGGCTTCTCGGACGCGAGGCGGACTGGCGGCCGCTGGCCCCGGACGCCGACGCGGAGTACGACGACCGGATCGAGCTGGATCTCGGCAGCCTCGAGCCGCTGGTCGCGATGCCCGGGTCGCCGGATCGCGTGGTCCCGGTCTCCGAGGTCGAGGGTCTGGAGATCGAGCAGATCATGGTCGGCTCCTGCACCAACTCCTCGTGGGAAGACATGCAGGCGGTGACCCGCGTGCTCGAGGGCCGCAGGGTGGCGCCGTCGGTCTCCTTCGTGGTCTTCCCGGGCAGCCACCGCATCCTCGAGGTGATGGCGCGCGAGGGTCTGCTCGCGACCCTGCTCGCGGCGGGCGCCACGATCTCCGAGCCCACCTGCGGCGCGTGCGCGGGCATCGGCCACGTGCCGGCCTCGGGCGGACGGAGCCTGCGCGCGTTCAACCGCAACTTCCCGGGCCGGAGCGGCACGCGGGACGATTCCGTCTACCTGTGCTCTCCGCTGACCGCCGCGGTCTCCGCCCTGACCGGGCGGATCAGCGACCCTCGCAAGGCCGGCGCGCCGCCCGAGCGGCACTGGCCGGCCTCGCTGCTGGCCTCCGTGGCCGGGCTGATCCCGCCGCTTCCGCCGTCCGAGGCGGCGGGGACGGAAGTCCTCAAGGGCCCGAACATCAAGCCGGTGCCGCGCGGGCTGCCGACCGAGGAGCGCCTGAGCGCGC
>DATFGS010000214.1:0-2201 GCA_035249225.1 Candidatus Methylomirabilota bacterium
ACCACCCGGTCGGTCAGGTCCAGTGAATTCGGATCGATCCGCGCTTCCGCCACTCGGTGCTCCTCTCCTAGAACGCAAGGCCGGCGGCGCGCGCCGCCTCGGCCAGGGCCTTCACGCGCCCGTGGTACTGGTAGCCGCCGCGATCGAACACGACCTGCGTGATGCCGCGCGCCTTCGCCCGCTGGGCCAGCAGCTCTCCCACGATCTTGGCCGCGGCCACGTTGCCGCCCGCCTTCGCCTTCTGCCGGAAATCGGGGGCCCGGCTGTCCACCGCGGCCAGCGTCCGCCCGGTGGTGTCGTCCACCACCTGCGCGTAGATGTGATTCAGGCTCCGGAACACGGCCAGCCGCGGCCGCTCCGGGGTGCCGATCACCCGCGCGCGGATACGGAGGTGCCGGACCTTCCGCCCCTGGACCTTCTGTCCGGTCAGCATTTACTTGGCCCCCGCCTTCTTGCCCACTTTTCTCCGGATGTGCTCGTCCGCGTACTTGATGCCCTTGCCCTTGTAGGGGTCCGGCTTGCGCAGGGCCCGGAGCTTGGCCGCGGTCTGGCCGAGCAGGGCCTTGTCGGCGCCCCGCAGGGTGATCGAGACCTGCCGCTCGACCTCCGCCTGGATCCCGTCGGGAAGCGGGAAGATGACGGGATGCGAGTAGCCGAGGGCGAGCTGCAGGGCCTTGCCCTGGAGCTGGCAGCGATAGCCGATCCCGACGATCTCGAGCTTCCGCTCGAAGCCGTCCTTCACCCCGTGGACCATGTTGGCCAGCAGCGACCGGGTCAGCCCGTGCAGGGCGCGGACGTTGCGGTGGTCGGAGTCGCGGGCGACGGTGAGGACGTTGGACTCCATCGTCACCGAGACCCCGGACGGGATCGACTGGCTCAGCTTGCCCTTGGGCCCCTCCGCCTTCACGGTGGCGCCTTCCAGCGCGACCTTGACTCCCTGGGGGACCGGAATGGGCTTCTTACCGATTCGCGACATGGCTCGGGTCACTCCTACCAGACGTAGGCCAGCACTTCACCGCCCAGGTGCTGCTTGCGCACCTGGCGGTCCGTCATCACTCCGGCGGAGGTGGAGAGAATCGCCACCCCCATGCCGCCCAGAATGGTGGGGATCTTGTCCTTGGTCACGTAGATGCGCCGCCCGGGACGCGACACCCGCACGATCCCGGAGATGATCTTCTCGCTGCCCACGTACTTGAGGTAGACGCGCAGGGTGCCCTGCTTGTTGTCCTCGATGATCCGGAAGTTCTTGATGAAGCCCTCGTCCTTCAGGATCTCGGCCATGCGCAGCTTGAGCTTCGACGACGGGATGTCCACCTTCTCGTGCTCGGCGCGGCTCGCGTTGCGGATGCGCGTCAGGAAGTCGGCGATCGGATCGCTGTACATGGCGCTACCAGCTCGCCTTGATCACGCCGGGCACCTCGCCCTTGAGCGCGAGCTCGCGGAAGCAGATCCGGCAGGTCTGGAACTTCCGCAGGTAGCCGCGGGGCCGCCCGCAGATCTTGCAGCGCGTGTAGGCGCGCGACTTGAACTTGGGCGGGCGCTGCTGCTTCATGATCAGGGAGGTCTTGGCCATGATCAGGCCTCCGTCCGGAACGGCACACCCAGGTGGGTCAAGAGAGCCTTCGCTTCCTCATCCGTTCGCGCGGTCGTCACCATCGTGATGTCCATCCCGCGCACCTTGTCGACCTTGTCGTACACGATCTCGGGGAAGATGATCTGCTCCTTGAGTCCCATGTTGTAGTTGCCGCGGCCGTCGAAGCCCTTGGGGGGCACGCCCTTGAAGTCGCGCACCCGCGGCAGCGCCACGTTGACGAGCCGGTCCAGGAACTCGTACATGCGCGGGCCCCGCAGGGTGACCTTGCAGCCGATCGGCACGTTCTCGCGCAGCTTGAAATTGGCGATCGACTTCTTTGCCCGGGTGATGATCGGCTTCTGGCCCGAGATCGCCTGGAGATCGGCGGTGGCGAAGTCGAGCACCTTCGCGTTCTCCTTGCCCTCGCCCACTCCCATGTTGATCACGACCTTGGCGAGCCGCGGCACCTGGAACGGATTGCCGTAGCCGCGCTCCTTCATCATGGCCGGGACCACCGCGGTCCGGAAGCGCTCGCGCATCCGGGGCGGCACCGCCCCGCTCACGCTGGCCCGCTTGGCCGGCGCGGCGGGAGCGTCCGTCGCGGGCGCGCCCTTGCCGCCGCCCTTGG
>DATFGS010000215.1:0-22967 GCA_035249225.1 Candidatus Methylomirabilota bacterium
GAAGCGGCGCCGCGGTCCTAGGAGGCCGACATGGGAGCGAAGAGTGAAGCGCTCGCGCGCCAGTTCGAGCCGAAGTCCCGAGAGGCGCTCGCCACGCTGGAGCGGCTCGGCGAGGCGGACTGGACGAAGGTGACGGAGGCCGAGAAGTGGTCGGTGGAAACGATCGCGCGGCACCGGAAGGGCAGCGCCACCGCGGCCGCGACGGTCCGCGGGCTGAGCGGCGCGGAGCTTGCGACGAGCGGTACAGTGTTGAAAGACACGCCCCCGATGAGCGCCGAGCAGCTGATCGCGGGCGCCCTGCTCGGTCACATCGATCGGCACTACGGCAGCATCCGGGAAACCGTTGGCCACTGACGGCTCGGCCGTCGCGAGGAGGCATACCGTGGAGGCAGCGAGCGGAAAGGTCGTGTGGACCGGTCGGGTGATCACGATCCTCGTGTCGCTCCTCTTCTTCTTCAGCGCCGCCATGAAGTTCGTGGGCGGGGCCCAGGTCAAGGAGGGGATGGCGCACCTGGGGCTGCTCGAGTCGATGATCATCCCGCTGGGGATCCTCGAGCTCGCCTGCACGGTGATCTTCTTGATTCCCGCGACCTCGGTCCTGGGCGCGATTCTCCTCGCCGGATACATGGGCGGCGCGATCTGCACCCACTGGCGCGTGGGCGACCCCTTCCTGCCGCCGGTCGGGATCGCGCTCGCCGTCTGGCTCGCCGTCTACCTGCGCGAGCCGCGGCTCCGGGCGCTCATCCCGTTCCGGCGGTCCTGAGAAGGCGCCGGAGCGTCGATCTCACCGTCCCCCGTTCGACCAGCAAGCAGGAGGAGACAGAGACCATGCGCTTCATGATGCTCGTCAAGGCGTCGAAGGAGTCGGAGGCGGGGATGCTCCCGAGCAAGGAGCTCATCGCCGCGATGGGCGATTTCAACGAGGAGATGGCGAAGGCCGGCGTGCTGATCGCGGGCGAGGGACTCCAGCCGAGCTCGAAGGGCGCGCGCATCACCTACTCCGGGGCGAAGCGCTCCGTGACCGATGGGCCCTTCGCGGAGACCAAGGAGCTGCTGGCGGGCTTCTGGATGATCGACGTGAAGTCGAAGGCGGACGCGATCGCGTGGGCGTCGCGGGTGCCCTTCGCGGATGGCGAGG
The DNA here is from genome assembly GCA_035249225.1 of Candidatus Methylomirabilota bacterium. Classification (GTDB taxonomy): domain Bacteria; phylum Methylomirabilota; class Methylomirabilia; order Rokubacteriales; family CSP1-6; genus CAMLFJ01. The sequence goes on from DATFGS010000215.1 coordinate 1,139, forward strand.
TGGTGGAGGTGCGCCAGGTCTTCGAGACCTCCGACTTCCCGACCGAGGTCATGCCGCCCGAGGAGGCGGCGCGGGAGGAGCGGCTGCGCGAGGAGCTGCAGCGGAGGACCGGGCGATGAGCGGGGTCCGGGTCCTGGTGGGCACGCGCAAGGGGGCGTTCGTGCTCACGTCGGACGGGACGCGCGACCGGTGGGACGTGACCGGGCCGCACTTCGGCGGCTGGGAGATCTACCACCTCAAGGGCTCTCCCGCGGATCCGGATCGGCTCTACGCCTCGCAGTCGAGCGGATGGTTCGGGCAGGTGATCCAGCGCTCGAACGACGGCGGCAAGACGTGGGAGTCCGCGGACAACAAGTTCGTCTACGACGGGCCGACCGGCACGCATCTCTGGTACGACGGCACCCCGCACCCGTGGGGGTTCGCGCGGGTCTGGCATCTCGAGCCCTCGCTGAGCGACCCGGACACCGTCTACGCGGGGGTCGAGGACGCCGCGCTGTTCCGCACCACCGACGGCGGCCGGAGCTGGCAGGAGCTGCCGGGACTGCGCGGCCACAAGTCGGCGCCGCTCTGGCAGCCGGGGGCGGGCGGGATGTGCCTGCACACGATCCTGCTGGATCCGAGCCGGGCCGGGCGGATGTTCGTCGCCATCTCCGCGGCGGGCGCGTTCCGCAGCGACGACGCGGGCGCCACCTGGCGGCCGGTGAATCGCGGCCTGCAGTCGGAGGGCATCCCCGATCCCACCGCCGAGGTCGGCCACTGCGTGCACCGCATCGCGATGCACCGATCGCGCCCCGGCGTGCTGTTCATGCAGAAGCACTGGGACGTGATGCGCAGCGACGACGCGGGCGAGACGTGGCGCGAGGTGAGCGGCAACCTGCCGAGCGACTTCGGGTTCCCGATCGACGTGCACGCGCACGAGCCGGAGACGATCTACGTGGTCCCGATCAAGAGCGACTCCGAGCACTACCCGCCCGACGGCAAGCTGCGCGTGTACCGGAGCCGGACGGGCGGCCAGGAGTGGGAGGCGCTCACCACGGGGCTCCCCCAGAGCCACTGCTACGTCAACGTGCTGCGCGACGCGATGAGCGTCGACACGCTCGATCCCTGTGGGGTGTACTTCGGCACCACCGGCGGGCAGGTGTACGCCTCCGCCGACGCGGGGAATCGCTGGGCGCCCATCGTCCGCGATCTGCCCGCGGTGGTGTCGGTCGAGGTCCAGACGCTGCCATGATCCGGGTCGTGCTCCCGGCCCATCTGCGGACGCTCGCGCGGGTGGACGGCGAGGTCAAGCTCGAGATCCGGGGCCCGGTCACGCAGCGCTCGGTGCTGGACGCGCTCGAGGCCGCCTATCCGATGCTGCGCGGGACGATCCGCGACCACGTCACCCAGCAGCGGCGGCCGTTCCTGCGGTTCTTCGCCTGCGAGCAGGATCTCTCCCACGAGCCGCCGGACGCCCCGCTCCCCGACGCGGTGGCGGAGGGCACCGAGCCGTACCTGGTGGTCGGCGCGATGGCGGGCGGCTAGCAGCGGGGGCCCGGGAGGACCTGGTCGGCATCCTGATCACCCAGCGCGCCTGGACTTGCGCGGTGTTCCCGCGCCTTGACGGCCGACGCGGAGAGGCGCAGAGTTTTTGCGCAGCGTATTCTGGGCGAGGAGGACCCCGATGCCGACTTACATGGTCCAGGCATCCTACTCGAGTACCGCGTGGAACAAGCTGGTTCAGCGGCCCGAGAACCGGATGGAGGCGCTCAGGCCGGTCGTCGAGAAGCTTGGCGGTCGCGTGCTCGCCTGGTACTACACCTTCGGCGACTACGACGTGCTCGTGCTCTTCGACGTGCCCAGCGCGATCAATGCCGCGGCGTTCTCGATGGCGATCGCGGGGAGCGGGGCGGTCAAGGAGTTCAAGACCACCGTCCTCATGTCGCCCGACGAAGGCTTCGACGCCCTGCTCCTCGCGCAGGGGGCGGGATACCGGCCGCCTGGCAGCTGATCCGGCAACGAACACGGCACCCGCCGATCGCCTCATGGAAATGATGTGACCGCTTCATTGCCGCTCGCCGGCTGGGCGGCTAAGGTGAGGGCATGAGGGAGGTGAGCCTGAGCACTTTCCTCGGTGCCGTGAACCTCGAACCAGGGAGGCTCGATGGAGGGAACTCCCCCCGATCCGACGGGGCACCGCTGGGCTTGAGGACGGTGGCGGTGCCGGAGTAACAGAGAGGTCTCAGCAGTCCATCGATCCCGGCGCATGCCGGGACGCGGCAGTCGAGGCTGCCGCATGAGAGCCGCCCGGTGCACAGGGAGTGTAGCCCCCTGTGACACCGGGCATCGTTTTTCTCGAGGGAGGACGTCGGGGGCTTTGACACCGGGTCTCCTGTCCACCTAGACTCCCGGCAAGCTCATGGTCCTTTGCGCGTCGTCCGCCGCCGTCGAGTTCTCCGAGCGTCGATGGTGACCCGGGTGCCGTGGCGCGAGTGGACCTTGGTCCACGTGCTTCGCGGCCAGGCCACCGCGCAGGGCGGGCGACCGTTCGTGCGGTTCGAGGACGGCCAGGCCTTCTCCTTCCAGTCGCTCGACGCCTGGACCGACGAGCTGGCCGGCTCCCTGGCCGCGCTCGGCGTCCGGGCCGGCGATCGGGTGCTGGGCCTGATGGGCAACCGCGCCGAGTCGATCGGGATCCTCTTCGCCACCGTGAAGCTCGGCGCCATCTGGGTGCCGGTCAACACCGGCCTGCGCGGCGCGTTCCTCCAGCACCAGCTCCACAACGCCGAGCCCCGCGTCGTGGTGCTGGACGACCGTCTGGCCGCGAACCTCCGCGACGTCGTGGCGGGTCCGGTGGCCCCGGAGGCGCTGGTCGTCGTCGGCGATCCCGCCACCCCGACGCCCGCCTGCCTGGCCGGAGGCCGGCGGTTGACGTTCCCCGAGCTGCGCGCGCTCCGGGCGCCGGCCGATCTCGCGCTCGTCACGCCCGTGCCCGGTGACGTGGCCATGATCATGTACACGTCGGGCACGACCGGCCCGTCGAAGGGCGTGCTCATCCCGCACGGCCACTGCTACCTGGCCGGCCTCGGGCTGGCCGAGGCCACCGCGCTCACCGCGGCCGACCGCTACTTCGTCTGCATGCCCCTGTTCCACGCCAACGCCCTGCTCATGCAGTTCCTGGGCTGTCTCATCGCGGGCGCGGAGGCGGTGGTGACGGAGCGCTTCCGCGCGAGCACCTGGCTCGAGGAGGTGCGCGCGGCCGAGGCCACGATCACCAACGGGCTCGGCGTCATCCCCGAGTTCATCTTCCGCCAGCCCCCGACCGCCCGGGATCGCGACCACCGCCTGCGCCTGATGATGGCGGTGCCCATCGCGCCCGAGTGGGGCGCGGCCTTCGAGCAGCGCTTCGGCGTGCCCTTCATGCAGGGGTTCGGAATGACCGAGTGCAATATCGTGGCGTACACGCGCCCGGGCGATCCCCTGGTGCCGGGCTGCGCCGGCTACCCGCTGGCCGAGTGGTTCGACGTCGCGATCGCCGATCCCGCCACCGACGCGCTCCTGCCCGCGGGGCAGACCGGCGAGATCGTGGTGCGGCCGAAGGTCCCGGGCTCCGTCATGGCCGGCTACTTCCGGATGCCCGAGAAGACCGTCGAGGCGTGGCGCAACCTCTGGTTTCACACCGGCGACGCGGGGCGGTTCGACGACGCGGGGCGGCTGCACTACGTGGACCGCATCAAGGACTGCATCCGCCGCCGCGGCGAGAACATCTCGAGCTTCGAGATCGAGCAGGTCCTCAACGCCCATCCGGCGGTGGCGGAGTCGGCCGTGGTCGGCATCAAGGTGGCGGGCGCGGGCGGCGAGGACGAGGTGAAGGCCTACGTCGTGCCCGCCGCCGGGGCGACGGTTGACCCGGTGGGGCTGCTCGACTGGTGCACGCCCCGGATGCCGTACTTCGCGGTGCCCCGCTTCGTGGAGGTCGTGGCCACCGAGCTGGCCAAGACCCCGACGGGCAAGCTGCAGAAGACATCCCTGCGCGAGGCCGGGGTCACCGCGACCACCTGGGACCGCGACTCGGCCGGCTACGTGGTCAAGCGCTGACTCGCGATCAGGTCTCGCTCCGTCCTTCGGCCGGCAGCCGGGGCGGGGTCGCGGGCCGGGCGGGTCCCCACAGCCGCTGGAAGTAGGAATCGGCCAGGTGCAGGGCCCCGATCGGATTGTGGGCGAGCACGCGATCCTTGGCGACCAGAGTCGTGACCAGTCCCTGGGAATGCCGGAAGAGCAGGCTGTCGTGCCCGACACAGAGGCCGAGGACGATGTTGAGCTCACACCCCGCCCGATCGAGCAGCTCCGCTTGCGCGATCGGGTTGCACATGGACTCGTGCTGGCCGGGGCGGACCTTCTGATCATCGCGAAGGCCCAGCTGCTCCTTGGGAACCCCACCGTTCTTGCACGCCACGGAGGCGACCTCGAACCCGTGGGACTCCAGGATGCCGCTCAGGGTTCTGGCGAGGTCCACCATGCTGATGCAGGTCGCGATGCCGATCTTCTTGAACGCGAGCTTCTTCGCGAACGCGCAGATCTCCTCCACGCGGGTCCACCGACAGTAGCCTTCACTCTCGACGAGCGCCGCGGCCTGCGCGATGCGGTAGGTTTCCGGATCGGCGTAGCGCTGCTCCGCGCGCTCGATTCCATCGCCATCTACCTTGCTGGGACAGAACCCCGGCCCCCTCTCCTCCGATTCTCCCTGTCGGCACGCGCGCACCGTCGGTGGACAATAGGCGCATCCGGGTGTTTCGTACGTCATCGCGCGGTCCTCTCCCGGGCCGGGTGACTCGTTCCTGCCGCGAATCTCAAGTTAGCTTAGCGCAGGATGAGCGGCGGCTGATATCCGTCGAACGGCCTGTTCTTCTAGAGCAAGTGCGCTGGTATGATTCTTCCCATCTTGTTTGCCCCAGTACGCCGAGCTCTGGGACCGGATCGTTGGCACGAAGTAGCGCCTCCGGAGTCCGCCGTCACAGCGCAGGCAATCTGACACACCCGGCCGTTCCGTCGATCGCGCGGGGAATTCTCGGCCAGGCGCGGCCGATCTTCGTCGGCCAGGTGGCGGTGATGCTGTACGGGGTCGTGGACACCGTCTTCACCGGCCACGCCCCGGCCACCGATCTCGCCGCGATGGGCGTGGGGACCGGGGTCTACTCTAGCGTCTTCGTGAGCCTACTCGGCGTGCTCAACGCGCTCAACCCCATCATCGGGCAGCATCACGGTGGGGGCCGGCACGCGGCCATCGGCGTGAGCTATGTGCAGGGGCTCTGGCTGGCGCTCCTGCTCTCGATCGCCGGCGGTGGCTTCCTCGCGTTTCCCGAGCCGTGGCTCGGATGGATCCACGCCCCGTCCGACGTCGCGGCGGTGGTGACACGATACCTGCGCGTCCTCGGTGCGCCCATGCCGGCGGCGCTCATGTTCCGGGTGATCTCCGCGCTGAACATCGCGGTGGCGCGGCCGCACGTCGTCATGCGCATGCAGGTCGCCGGGCCCTTCTGCGGATAAACATGCGAGCTGGGTTGTGCCGCAGGGCCGGATGCGCGGCCCGAAACCGCCACCGCAAGTGCGGTGATGTGAATTCTCTCGGCTATCTCGTGGTTTGCAGCATTCGGCTTGCCGTCCGACAGTATCCGTCACTGTCATGACACTCGCGGCCACTCCGGTCGGCCGACACCCGGTGGCGACGTCCCGAAAGTGACCGCCAATACTAGCGAAACAGCGCACGAGGCCCGGCTACAGAAGGGCCCGCGGTTGGCACCAAGTTTGCGGGGGTACCGATAGGCAAGTCCACAAGATAGAGGGAGCGGCCGTGACGAGGAACAGAGCGTATCGGATCGGCAAGTCGGACATGACGGGCGGGTTCACCCTCGCCGAGCTGGTCGTGGTCATCGCGGTCATTGGCATCCTCGCCGTGATGGCAGTCCCGTCCTACCTCAGCTATCTCCGCGCCGCCGGATTGAAGTCGGGCGCGCAGCAGGTGGTGACGCTGGTGAACCAGGCACGCGAGCTCGCCATCAAGGAAAACAGCAACGTGTGCGTCACGCTGCCGAGCGCCACGCAGATGCGCTATCGGCTCGGGACCTGCGCGGGCAGCGCCTGGGTGGGTGCCGGAACCGACGCGACCGGCAATATCAACCTTCCGCCCGGCGTCACGGCGACCGTAAGCGCCAACCCGATCTTCAACTATGTCGGGTCCGCCCTGCCGGCCGCCACCTACACGCTGACCTATACCCAGACCGGGGCGACCCTAACCGCCTCCGTGGCAGCCTCCGGCCGCATCACGATCCCGTGACAGGAGCCTCGCCGATGCGCCAATTGATCTCTAACCAGCGCGGCATGACGCTGGCCGAAGTGATGGTCGCGCTGCCCATCATCACCATCGGGCTGCTGGCGCTGCTCTCGGCTATTCCGCTTTCCACCTACGCGACCCAGGAAGGGAGCCAGACATCGACGGCGACCTTCCTCGCCAACCAGCGCCTCGATCAGGTTCGGAACGCGCAGTGGATGGCCACATGCCCGCCAACTCCGGACAACCTTGGCGTCTCTGCATCTTCGACTGCGGCTCCGACTTCGGGCGGCACGACCACATTTGCCGACGAGAACCCGATGGCTGCGCCTTATGCGGCCTACACTCGCCAGGTGCGCATAACGGAACCGGTCGCCTCCACCACAGTCTGTGGCGCGACCGGGGCGATCACCGGCATTTATGGGCTCCGCACAGTCACGGTGACGGTGACCTACCGGCCACTGAGTGCCACCGGGACGAACGCGGTCTCCGGCTCACGCTCCGTGGCCGTCAACATGCAGATTGCCCAGCGATGAGCCAGCTGCGCGCCGTCCTCAGGGATCAAAGAGGGTTCACCCTGACCGAGCTGCTCGTGGTGGCCACCGTCCTCGGCATGATTCTGGCCGGGGTTGTGCTGATCCAGATGCAGGGCCAGCAGGCATATCTCTTCGGTTCCCATCGGGTCGAGGTGCAGCAGAACAACCGCAGTGCGCTCGAGCTGATGGTTCGCGACCTCCGTTCGGCCGCCTCCGTCACGGCGCTCGGCAGCGGAACGGATCTGACAGTTACAACCTGCCAGGATCCCTATCCCTCCTCAGCGCCGACCACGCCCTGCCTCCCCGCCGATGTCATTTCCGTCCGTTACCAGCTCTCGGGGACAACCCTTAATCGTATCGTCAACGGCACCACCACTCCGCTCATCGGCGGTGTGCAGACGCTGGCGATGACCTACTACGCCTACGACCCGGCGACCAATACCACTTCGGTAACCACCACGCCTGCGAGCGTCAAGCTCGTTCGGGTCCAGCTGGTTACCGGGACCGAGGATTACGTGGGGGCCGGCTCGCCGGCAAATCGGCGCGCCACGATGGAATCTCTGGTGCGGCTGAGGAATATCCCGTAGCGACAAGGAGCCACATGCGTAGCCTTCACTTGAACGTCGAGTTGTTGCGAGACCAGCGGGGTATCGCCCTGCCGATGGCCCTGCTGGCGCTCCTGATCCTCTCGACCCTGGTCATCGCGTTCTCGGTGCTGGCGACGTCCGAGCCGTTGATCGCCAGCAACCAGAAGCTGGTGGCCCAGGCGCGCGCCGTCACCGAATCCGGCCTGGAGCAGGCCATCTGGGCCCTCAACAACCCGGCCGATCCGAACGGTCTGCCCAACCCGCTGCCGGGGACGGTACCCGCTCCCTACGATGGCAGCACCCCGATCCCGATCTCGGTCAGCGGCACCCAGATCGGCGTGGTGTTCGTGACCGTCACCAACGGGACCAATCCGAACGACCGGAACGTTGTCGCGGTGGGCTGGACCCCGACGAACACGGGCAGCGGCGCCAAGGCGCACCAGAAGATCCAGGCGACGGTCTCCCGGTTTCTCTTCAGCGGATTCCCCCCTCCGGCCGCCCTGACGGTGCAGGGCCAGATCAACATCACCGGTAACACGAACATCGATTCGCGTCCTGATCAGAGCTGCGGTGCCAAGGACGGCACGTGGAGCGTCGGGTCCACGTCCGTCGGGGGCGCGGGGGACGTCTACGGCGCCGATGGGAATAATACTGCGAACCAGTCGGCAGCGAGCGGCATCACCGACGTGAAGCAGAACGTGCCCCCTTCCGCGTTCCTCCCGTTCATCCTCAAGAACCAGGACCTGAACACCCTCAAAGCCATGGCGAAGGCCGCCGGGACCTACTATTCGGGCGCCGGTGTCAATGGCTTGACCTTCAACGCGGGCAATCCGCTGCCGAACGGTCTCATCTTCGTTGACACGGTGAGTGGCCAGAATGTCGACGAGAACGGGGCAAACACCACCCCCACTTCGGACATGGCCAGCGTGTCTATCCACGGTAGTTCGCCGGCCGACCCGAGCGGAATCTTCCGCGGCATGATCATCGTCGCGGGCACGCTGTCAATCAGCGGCGACTTCCACGGGCGGGGGCTGGTCTACGCGGTGAACGACTTGGTGTATCAGGGCACCGGAACCGGCCTGATCGAGGGCGCGGTGATGAGCCAGAACATCCGGGATGTCTCGTCGACGACCATCGACACGAACACGGGCGGCAATTCGAGCATCATCTACAACTGCGGCTATGCGAGCAACCCAGGCGGCCAGATGCCGCAGGGCTTCACCGTCCAGCCCGGCTCCTACAAGGAGGTTGCGGGATCCTGACATGACGCCCTCCAAGGTGTACCTGTTGACCGCCATCCTCGCGCTCCTGGCCGGGTGTCAGTCTCCCTCGCGGCCAGCGCAATTGTCAGCGCCAGAGGATCCCGCGGCAATGGCCGCCCGCGCGCTCGCCGGCGGCCGCTACACGGATGCCCTCGAGCTGTACCGACAGGCGCTCGCCGACGCTCCGGGCAAGGTGACCCTCCACTATGGGCTCGGCGTAGCCAGCTCGTACCTCGATCGCCGGGACGACGCGGTTCGAGAATTCAGATGGGTGGTGCAGTACGGGCCACAGACCGTTCCTGAGGTCGCGGCGGCCCGCGAATGGCTCATCAGGGCTGGCGCGCTGCCGTCTGTGACTCTTGACACCCCAGCGCCGAGCCGATCCGGCGAGGAGCGGCAGGCCGGCAACGCCAGTTTCGAAGGCCGAGCCGTCTTTGCGGAAGCAGGGCAGGCGCCCAAGCCGATGGCTCGCTTGCAGCTTTTCCTGTCTCCGGAGAGTCCGACTCAGAAAGAGTATTACAACCTAAGGACCGACGGGGAGGGCAACTTCAAGTTCCCGAATGTCATCCCAGGGCGGTACAAGCTCACGGACCGTGTGGCCGGCCAGCCCATCTGGCGTCTCCGGGTCGAGCTCAAGCCGAGTGAGACAAAGGCTCTGGAGCTCACGTCCGCCAATAGCGTCGCCATGCAGGACGACTTCCCGGAGCGGCAAGCGCGAGCTCAGGAATAGCTCGTCCGCCGCAGGTCAGGCGGACGGGTTTCGGCCTGGGCTCTGCTGGACGCTCCCGCGCGTCGCGTCGCCGAGTGCAAGATGGGACGACGTCCCCGCCCGCAGAGTCCTGAAAAACGGCGGCCGCGGACGCGACCCTACAGGTTGAATCAGGTGCGATAGAACGGCCGGTCCCCCTTCACGGTCACGCGGTGGCCGTGTCGGCGCTGCGGAAAGTAGTCCCACATCGCGTGGTGCTGCGCGCAGCGGTTGTCCCAGAACGCCACCGAGTTGACCCGCCACCGGAAGCGGCACTGGAACTCCGGCGTCTCGATGTGCTCGTAGAGCATGCGCAGCACCGCCGCGCTCTCGTTCCGGCCGAGCAGCGGGATGCGCGTGGTGAAGGTGCGGTTGACGAAGAGCGCCTTGCGGCCGGAGACCGGATGCGTGCGGATCACCGGGTGCTCCGCCTCCGGGAAGCTCTTGCCCTCGTCGCGCACGCCGTAGCGCCCGCGGTAGACGTGCTCGCCGCGGTGGATCGCGGTCATGCCCTCCAGCAGCCGCTTCATCGGCTCGGAGAGGGCCTCGTAGGCCGCGTACATGCTGGCGAAGAGGGTGTCACCGCCGACCGGGGGCAGCTCGTGCATGTAGAGGATGCTGCCCATGGGAGGCTCGGGGTCGCAGGAGACGTCGGAGTGCCAGTTCTCCCCCGCCACGTGCTTGGACTTCTCGTCGGCGTGGATGACCAGGATCTCGGGATGGCCCTCCACTAGCCCGGGGGCGGCGGGATGCACGGCCAGCTCGCCGAAGAGGCGGCCGAAGGCCTTCTGCTGGTCGGGCGTCAGGTGCTGGTCGCGGAAGAAGATCACCTGGTGCTCGATGAGCGCGTCGTGGACCTGCTTGAACGTGGGCTCGTCGAGCGGCCGGGACAGATCGACGCCCAGGACCTCGGCGCCGATGTGGGGCGTGAGCTTCTCGACGGTCAGGGCCGGGTCTCGCATGTCGGGTCCTCCGGGGCCGATCCTGCTCTGCGTCCGCTCGGACGTCAAGGCCGGATCATCCGCTCGCCGCGATGTTCACGGTCAAGGCGAGGATGGCGGTGTTGAACAGGAAGGCCACCACCCCGTGGATGGCCACGGTGCGGCGTATCTGCTTGGTGGTGACGCCCACGTCGGAGACCTGCGAGGTCATGCCGATGACGAAGGAGAAGTAGACGAAGTCCCAGTAGTCCGGCGTCTCCTCGCCGCCCGGGAAGGCCAGCCCGCCCCCGCCGGCCCCGGAGTCGCCGTAGAACTCGTGGGCGTAGTGCAGCGAGAAGGTGGTGTGGATGAAGGCCCAGGAGAGCACGATCGTGACGATCGCGAGAACGAGCCCGCCGCGGCTCCGGTCGGTCGCAATCAGCTCGGCGATGATGGCGCCGAGGCTGGCGAGAGGGGCCGCGATGGTCGTCGCGAGGATCGCGAGCTGCCCCTCGTCCTGCATCGCGGCGCGCCGGCGGATGTGATTGACGTGCGAGACCGCCATCATGTGGAAGGCGAGCACGAGGTAGACCGCGACCCCCACGTCCCAGCCGACGAGCGCGCGGGTCTCGAGCCGGCAGGTCGTCGTCACCGCGAGGACCGCGGCGACCACGAGCCCGAGCGCGGCCGAGGAGAACAGGCGGGGCCGCGCGCGGATGACGCGAAGCGGGGAGACCACCCCTAGCCGAGGAGGACGTCGAGCGGGGTCGGCGCCTCGCCGAGCGCCTGCGCCACCGCCGGGTGCGCGACGCGCCCGCGCCAGATGTTGACGCCCATGGCGAGCGGCGCGTTCTGCCGCAGGGCCGCGGCGAGGCCCTCGCCGGCCAGCTCGAGCACGTAGGGCAGCGTCGCGTTGGTGAGCGCGAAGGTGGACGTGCGCGGCACCAGGGCCGGCATGTTGGCCACCCCATAGTGGACGACGCCGGAGACGAGATAGGTCGGGTCCTGCAGGGTGGTCGGGTGGATCGTCTCCACCGTCCCGCCCTGGTCCACCGCGACGTCCACGATCACCGAGCCCTCCTTCATGGAGGCCACCATCTCCTTGGTGACCAGCACCGGGGCGAGGGCGCCGGTGACCAGCACCGCGCCGACCAGGAGGTCGGCCCGCCGCAGCACCTGGCTGATGTTGAAGCTGTTGGACACCAGCGTGATGACGCGGCCGTGGAAGAGATCGTCGACCGCGCGCAGGCGGTCGAGGTTGATGTCGAGGATCGAGACGTCCGCGCCCAGGCCCAGCGCCATGCGCGCGGCGTTGACGCCGACGGTGCCCGCGCCCAGCACCACGATGTTGCCGGGCGGCACGCCGGGCACGCCGGCGAGCAGGATGCCGCGGCCGCCGCGCGCCTTGGTGAGGAAGAACGCGCCCTCCTGCACCGACAGGCGCCCGGCCACCTCGCTCATCGGCGCGAGCAGGGGGAGCGTGCCGTCGGGGCGCTGCACCGTCTCGTAGGCGATCGCGATGACGCCCGCGGCCTGCAGGGCCCGCGCCAGCTCGGGCGCGGGGGCGAGGTGCAGGTAGGTGAAGAGGATCTGGCCCGGGCGCATCCGCGGGTACTCCGCCGGGAGCGGCTCCTTCACCTTGAGGATCAGCTCGGCCTGGCCCCACACCTCCTCGACCGACGCGAGCACCGCCCCCTCGCGCGTGTACTCCTCGTCGCGGATGCTGCTGCCGAGCCCCGCGCCGCGCTCGACGATCACGCGGTGCTTGCCCTCGACGAGGGCGCGGGCGCCCGGCGGGGTCAGCGCCACGCGCTGCTCGCCGGACTTGATCTCGCGCGGCACGCCGATGATCATGCCGCCCGTCCTTCGCGGCCCCCGCGCCTCACGGCAGCGGGATCCGCGACGGCATCCCGGTCTGGACGGTGAGCCCGCCGTCGGCCACCAGCGCCGCGCCGGTCACGTAGGACGCCAGGTCGGAGGCGAGGAACATCACGCAGCCCGCGATCTCCTCCGGCCGGCCGAGCCGGCGCATCGGGATCATCGCGGTGGTGGCCTCCCCGAAGCCGCGCAGGCCGAGCGAGGGGCGGAGCAGCGGCGTGTCGATCGCGCCGGGGCAGACGCAGTTGACCCGGATCCCGCGCGCCGCGTACTCGATCGCGGCCACCCGCGTGAGGTTGATCACGCCGGCCTTGGCCGCGTTGTAGGCGCCGATGGCGAAGTCGGCGAAGAGGCCGGAGATGGACGCGGTGTTGACGATGACCCCGCCGCCTCGCGCGAGCAGCTCCGGGATGGCCCGCTTCATCGCCCGGAAGACCCCGGTCAGCCCCAGCTCGATGGTGTGGGTCCACACCGCCTCGTCGATATCGGCGGTGAACGCGAGCCGGCTCCGGCCCGCGGGCAGCGCGGGCTGGCCGAAGGCGTTGTTGTGGAGGATGTCGAGGCCGCCGTAGGCCTTCACGGCGCCGCCGATCATCGCCTCGATGCCGGCCGGGCTCCCCGCGTCCGCGACGATGGCGGTCGCGGTCCCGCCCGCCTTCACGATCTCGGTGGCGACCGCCTCCGCCTTCCCGCCGTCGATGTCCGCGACGGCCACGCGGGCGCCCCGCTCGCCAAAGCTGAGCGCGGTGGCCCGCCCGATGCCCGATCCGGCGCCCGAGATGAGCACTACCTTGCCGTCGAATCGCATGGTGATGGCGTCCACCGCCTACTTCCGGATCATCGGGCAGCCGCCCTCCGCGAGCGGACGGAAGGCCTGCTCGCCGGGAATCGTGGCCACGATCTTGGCGAGGTCCCACTCGCCCTTCGATTCGTCCGGCGCCTTCACCTGCATGAGGTACATGTCGCGGATCACCCGCCCGTCCTCGCGGATGCGGCCGTTCTTCGTCATGAAGTCGTTGATCGGCGTCTCCTTCATCTTCGCCATGACCGCCTTGGCCTCGTCGGTCCCGGCCGCCTTCACCGCCCGCAGGTAGTGCAGGGTGGCCCCGTAGGTCCCGGCCTGGATCATGGTGGGCGGCATCCCCTTGGCGGCCGCGAAGCGGTCGCTGAAGGCGCGCGCCTCCGGCGTCATGTCCCAGTAGAAGGAGCTGGCCATCAACAGCCCCTGCGCGGTCCGCAGGCCGATGGCGCGGACCTCCGGGTACTGGATGAGGAGCGCGGCCACCCGCTGCCCGCCCCGCTCGAGCCCGAACTCGTTGGCCTGCTTGATCGCGTTGGTGATGTCGGCGCCCCCGTTCGCCATCACCACCACCTTCGCCTTCGAGCCCTGCGCCTGCAGCAGGTAGGAGGAGAAGTCCGCGTTGTTCAGCGGGTGGCGGGCGGAGCCCAGCACCTTGCCGCCCGCGGCCCGGACGAACTCGGTCGCGTTCTGCTCGAGCGCGTGGCCGAAGGCGTAGTCCACCGTGATGAAGAACCAGCTATCGCCGCCCTGCTTCACGATCGCGTTGGCGAGCGTCTTGCCCTGGCCGTAGGTGTCGTAGACCCAGTGCACGCTGTGGGCCGAGCACGCCTTGCCGGTCAGCTCCGCGGTCGCGGCCGCGGTGGGCATCACCAGCCGGTTCGTCTGTTCGGCCAGCTTCACCACGCCGAGCGCGATCGCCGAGTGCGGAATGCCGATGATCAGGTCCACCTGGTCCTGCTCGTACCACCGCCGCGCGATCCCGACGCCGACGTCGACCTTGTTCTGCATGTCGGCCGAGATCACCTCGATCGGCTTGCCGAGCACGGAGCCGCCGAAGTCGGCCACCGCCATCCGCACCGCCAGGAGGTCGCCGGGGCCGGTATTGTCCGCGTACGGGCCGGACATGTCGTCCAGCACGCCGATCTTCACCATACCGTCCTGGGCGCGGGCGATCACCGGGACCAGGAGCACGACGACAGCGAGCGCGACCAACACAGCGGTGAGCCGGCGCATCACTCGTTCCTCCTCGAAAAGGGTTCGCGGCTGGGCCCGATCCTGCGCCCAGGCCGTCGTGGGGTCAAGCCTCCCGGAGTTCTTTGACCTCCCGCCGAGAATCCGTACACTGACCGGCATGCTCTACGATCCGGGGGTCTGGCTCTTCGGGCTGGCGGTCGGTCTCTTCCTCGCGGGTGTGCTGGGGGTGGTGCTGTCGACCCGTCGGGTGCCGCCCGACGAGACGATCGGCCTGTCCGGCGTCATCGGGGACCCGGGGGCCGAGCGCCAGCTAGTGCAGCTGGAGGCGGAGGTGGAGCGGCTCCGGGCCGAGCGGGACGAGCTCCAGACCGTGCTCGGGCGGCTCGCGGCGCTCCTGGAGCGTCGGTACCCGCAGCTGTCCGCGGAGCGGCGCGCGCACCTCGTCACGACCGGGGATGACGGGGAGCATCGGAGCGGCGGCTAGATGATCGCCCTGCTGCTCGCGTGGCTGCTGGCCTCGCCGGCGGAGGCGGCCACCTGCTCCGGCCCCGCGTGCGACGAGATCAGGATGGAGACGATGGGCGCCTGCGTGTGGGTGCGGAGCCGCAGCCGCGATCGGGTGGACGTCGAGGCCCGGCTGGCCAAGGGGCCCGTCACCCTGACCCTCGAGCCGGCCGACCCGAAGAAGGCCGATGCCGGCGAGGCCCGCAAGGCGGCCACCGAGACCCCGGGTGACCGGGGCCGGCGCTGCCAGCGCGCGCTCGCGGCGGAGGACGCGCGGAATCGGCTCCGCCGCCAGGGGCAGTCCATCGCGGCCCAGCCCGAGATCGAAGGCGTCGCCGCGGAATGCCGCCGGGCCGCCGCCGCCCAGTCGAAGGAGTCGGAGCCGGCGGGCGTCCACGCGTACGTGTTCGATCCGCTGTTCCCGAACTCCAAGGGCACGCCGGTGTACCGGGCGCGGCTCGATCAGGGGGGCGCCTGCGTCGCGCGCGTGGAGGACATCCAGAGCTATGCCGCGCGCTACCCGAGCCGCGCGGCGCCCGATGCGGCCCCGGCTCGCCCGGCGCTGGCTTCACGCTGCACGGGCGACGCCTGTCGCGACGTGGTCTTCACCGATGACTGCCTGGCCCGGAACACCGGCGACAAGCCCATCGCCCTCAAGGTCAACGCGTCGCCGTTCAACATGTCATTCTCGCTGTCACCCGGGACGGCCACCAAGATGAACACGTTCCACAGCTGCGTCAAGCCGGACCAGATCACCGCGTACGAGGCGAGCTACGTCAGGTAGGGAGACTCCGGTGCCGCTTCAGCGCTCCCGCAAGCACAAGATGATCGCGGGCGTCTGCGGCGGGATCGCGGAGTGGCTCGGCTGGGATCCGACCCTCGTCCGCATCCTGTACGTGGTGATCTCGTGCGTGTCGGTCGCGTTTCCCGGGATCCTGGCCTACATCGTCCTCTGGCTCATCATGCCGAAGGCGCCCAGATCAGAGCTCCTGGGTGAGGACGGCCGCCGTCTCTAGCGTCTCCCCCGGCTCCAGGACGAGCATGCCGCTGTCGCGCCGCCCGGCCGCCGCCAGGTTGAAGGCGTCGGTGACGTGGCTGACCGGCTCGACGCAGAAGAACGGGCGGCCCGCCGGCGTGTAGATCACCAGGCAGTCGAGCGGGGGCTCCGCGCGCATCACGAGCCGCGCGCCGAGCTCCGGCCAGTCGATCGTCGCGCGCCGGCTCCAGCCCACGAAGCAGTTGTCCAGGGCGACCGCGTCCGCCGCCATCCCCCGATCGAGGGGCGCGGGGGGCGGCGCCACCAGCTCGGTCGGCATCATCTCCTCGTCCGTGAGCCAGATCGCGCGCACGTCCGCGGTGATCGTCGCCCGCGGGGTCCGCGGGAAGTAGGGGTGCCAGCCGATCCCGGCCGGCATCGGGGTCGTGCTCCGGTTCGAGAGGCTCAGCGCGACGGTCAGGCTCGACGGCGCGAGCGTGAAGCGCTGGGTGGCGTGGTAGGCCCACGGCCAGGCGCCGGCCGGGTGCCGGTACTCGAGCCGCGCCTCCGCGGCCCGGACCTCGGTCGGCTCCCAGCGCGCCTGCCAGCCGTGGCCGTGGATCGCGTGACGCTCCGGCGGGCGGTTGAGGGGCTCGGCGACCGCGGCGCCGCGGAACGAGAAGCGGCCCGCGCGGATCCGGTTGGAATAGGGCACCAGCGGGAAGGCGGCAGCCAGGTACGGGCCGCCGGCGCGGAGCGCTCCCGCCGGGGTCGGGCGCAGCCACTCCCGCGTCATCGCGCCGCGCGCGAGCCAGTAGCGGGTGACCGCGCCGCCGGCCTCCGGCGCCAGCTCGACCGCGGCGTCGCCCGCGCGCAGGGTGATCACGTTCATCGCTCTCGGGCCGGAGCCTAGCACGCGCGCGCACCTGTGCTAGCGTGGGCGCGGGAGGGCGCCATGATCCGGACCGCGACGTACCCGAGCCTCGAGGATCGCGTGGTGTTCGTGACGGGTGGCGGCAGCGGCATCGGGGCGTCCATCGTCGAGCACCTCTGCGCCCAGCGGGCCCGCGTGGCGTTCGTGGACATCCAGCGCGAGGCCTCGGCTGCGCTCGTCGAGGCGCTGCGGGCCCGCGGCCTGCCCGCGCCCGTGTTCATCCCGTGCGACCTGCGCGACGTCGCGGCGCTCCGCGCGGCGGTGGCGGAGGCGCAGGCGCGGCTCGGGGCGATCCGCGCTCTCGTCAACAACGCGGCCCACGACGAGAGGCACACGATCGAGGCGGTCACGCCGGAGTACTGGGACGATCGCTTCGCGGTGAACCTGCGCCACCAGTTCTTCTCGGCCCAGGCGGTGGTGCCGGGGATGGCCGAGGCGGGTGGCGGCTCGATCATCAACCTCGGCTCGACGTCGTGGATGGTCGGGCAGGGCGGCATGCCGGCCTATCTCAGCGCGAAGTCGGCGGTGGTCGGGCTGACGCGTGCGCTCGCCCGCGACCTCGGGCCGCGGAACATCCGGGTCAACTCCGTCGTGCCCGGGTGGATCATGACCGAGCGGCAGATCGCGCTGTGGCTCACCCCGGCGGGCGAGGAGGAGCTGCTCCGCCGGCAATGTCTCAAGCGCAAGCTCCTGCCGGAGGACGTCGCGCGCGTGGTGCTCTTCCTGGCCGCCGACGACAGCGGCGCCTGCACCAACCAGAGCTACGTCGTGGACGGCGGCTGGGTATAAGCACACGCGCCCCCACCGGCGCCGCGCGCCCTCCCGCCTTCCGCGGTATAGTCCCGGGTACGTACGACCCGCTCATCCAAGGAGGTGCCCGCACGATGCCCGGCACGGTCGGATTCATCGGTCTCGGGGCCATGGGCGATCCGATGGCGCTCAACCTCGTCAAGCGCGGCTTCTCCCTGGTCGTCCACGACATCGATCCCGCGAAGGCCGAGCGGTGGCGCACGCGCGGCGCCACCCTCGCGTCCTCGCCCGCGGAGGTGGCGGCCAAGGCCGATCGGACCATCTGCATGGTGGAGACCACCGCGCAGGCCGAGGCGGTCATCGCGGGTGAGCGCGGCATCATCCACCTGGCGCGGGCCGGGCACATCGTGGCCTGCATGAGCACGATCGATCCGTTCGTGGCGCGTCGGCTCGCGGAGCAGCTCGCGAGCCGCGGCGTCGCGATGGTGGACGCGCCGGTGAGCGGCGGCACCGAGCGGGCCGCGTCCGGCGAGCTCTCGATCATCGTGGGCGGCGACGCGCAGACGGTGGCGGCCTGCCAGGATCTCTTCCGCGCGATGGGCAAGAACGTGTTCCACATGGGCGGGCTCGGCCAGGGGCTCGCGATGAAGCTCGTGAACAACATGCTGATCCAGGTCAACACCGTCGCGGTGGCCGAGGCGCTCGTGCTCGGGGTCAAGGCGGGGCTCGATCCGCAGGCGATC
This sequence comes from Candidatus Methylomirabilota bacterium, assembly GCA_035249225.1. Lineage (GTDB taxonomy): Bacteria > Methylomirabilota > Methylomirabilia > Rokubacteriales > CSP1-6 > CAMLFJ01. The sequence goes on from DATFGS010000215.1 coordinate 19,280, forward strand.
TACGACGTGGTCCGGGTGAGCACGGGCAACAGCTTCGCGTTCGAGGGGCGCGTGCCCCGGATCCGCAAGCGGGATTTCGCCCCCGGCGGCACCGTGGACATCGCGTTCAAGGACCAGGAGCTGGAGACCGCGTTCGCCAAGCAGCTCGGGGTGCCGGTGCTCCTGGCCAACGTGACCCAGCAGGTCTACCAGATGGCGCGGGCGGCCGGCCTCAACAAGGAGGACGGCTCCGCGGTGGTGAAGATCTACGAGCAGCTGGCCGGCGTGAAGGTCGGCGGGAAGGGATAGCGCGATGGCGACCTACGTGCTGGTGCACGGCGCCTACCAGGGGGGCTGGATCTGGAAGCCGGTCGCCGAGCGCCTGCGCGCGGCCGGCCACGCGGTCTACGCGCCCACGCTCGACGGCTGCGCGGAGCGCGCCGATCAGGTGCGGCCCGGCATCACGGTCGCAAGTCACGCGCGGGAGGTGGCCGGGCTGCTGCACTACGAGGACCTGCGCGACGTGGTGCTGGTCGGCACGAGCTCCGGCGGCATGGTCATCTGCCGGGTGGCCGAGCTGGCCGCCGACCGCATCGCCCGCCTCGTCTTCGTGGACGCTCTCGCGCTGCTGCCGGGCGAGAAGGTGGGCGACATCGTCAGCCGCCCCGCCGCCCTGGTGACCGCGGTGACGATCGCGCCGGCGAGGACCGACGCGGAGAGCCGCATGTTCGCGGATCTCGAGCCGGCCACCCGCGCGTGGGCGCTGGCGCGCTACACGCCCCACCCGATCGCGGCGCTCGAGGCCCCCATGGAGCTGACGGACTTCTGGGACCGCAAGTGGCCGGTGTCGGTGATCCGCTGCCGCCGCGCCAAGAACCCGCCGGAGCCGCACCAGCGCCGCACCGCCGAGCGGCTCGGGGGGAGCTACGCGGAGATGGACACCGGGCACTACCCGATGCTCAGCCAGCCCGACGAGCTGGTGCGGTTGCTCGGCTGATGGCCCGCCGGCCGGCCGCCGACGCGGGGATCACCCTCGCCGCAAATCCGAACCGGGTCGTCGTCCGGGTGGGCGGCGAGGTCGTCGCGGATACGACCCGCGCGCTCGTGATGCGCGCGCCGGGGACGCCGGACCAGCAGTACATCCCGCGAGAGGACGTGGACATGACGCGCCTGGTCCGCACCCAGCTCGTCACCCACTGTCCCTACAAGGGCGACGCGTCCTACTGGAGCATCCGGAGCGGCCCGCGCACCGTGGAGAACGCGGTGTGGAGCTACGAGACACCGTACGACGACATGACACCCATCACGGGATACCTCGCCTTCTACGGAGACCGGGTGGACGCGATCGAGGAGCGGCCTCCCGACTCGCGGCGATGAGGAAGAAACCGATTCCCGCGCCGACGGCGCAGACCGTCCTCCCGCCGAACCTGGATCGCGACTACTTCGCCGACGCGAGCCAGAATCCGTTTCGACCGCAGGCGCGCGGGTTCGAGGCGGTCAACGCCTGGTGGCTGTCGGAGGCCGCCCTCCTCGCCTACGCCGACGAAGCGTTCGCGCGCCCGCAGTTCGAGCGCGCCGGGCTTGGCCAGGTTACGTTCGTCTCGAACGCGGGGAGCCAGTGCTACCTCGCCGAGAGTCGCGACGTCGTGATCGCGGCGTTCCGGGGGACGCAGGTGCCGAAGCCGGGCCAGGCCACGGGTCGCGTCCGAGGGCTCGAAGAGAGCGTTCGGGACTTCATCGCGGACGCGGACTTCCGACTGGCCGAGTGGGTGCCCGGTCGCTTCGTCCACGCCGGCTTCAAGGCCGCGCTCGAGTCGATCTGGAGCGACCTGCAGCCCCGGTTCCTCGAGCACGCTCGCACCCGGCGTCCCATCTGGATCACGGGGCATAGCCTCGGCGCCGCGCTGGCCACGCTGGCCGCCGACCGGCTCGGCACCGTGCAGGGTCTCTACGTCCTCGGATCTCCCGCGGTCGGCGATCGCGGATTTGCCGACGGATTCCACGTCGACGCGCAGCGGATCGTCCACCACCGCGACATCGTCGCGCGGGTCCCGGTCTTCGGGCCGTTCGATCGGCCCGAGAAGGGGCAGGGCGACTACGTGCACGTGGGAACGCTCAGGTTCATCGATGGAGACGGGCGGCTCCGGGACGAGGCGGGAGGCCTGGAGTCCCTCCAGGGCCTCACGCGGGAGGCGGTTCGCGCGCTCTTCGCCCTTCCCTCGCCGGCACGGCTGGCGGCGCTGCTCGGCATCGCCCGCGGCCCCTTCGACGACCACGCGCCGCTGTACTACGCGCTTCGGTGCTGGAACTGTTACGTGGATACCCAGACGCCGCTCACGCAGTAAGGGCACAAATCGTTTGACGCCGTCGACGGGCCGCCGTCATTCTGCGTCCCGATGAAGGGGTTCGACGGCCTCTGGAACGCCGCGGTCGACCGGATCCAGGGTGAGCGGCTGGTGGACCAGCTCCGCGCGCTCGACTTCCCCGCGGCGCTCGCGGTGCTCGGGGTCGGGCAGGGGCCGTCGCGGGGGCGCCCGCTCGACCTGCTCGATCAGGTGGCCGGCCAGGTGGGCGGGGCCGAAGGCGAGCGGCTCCGCCACGCCCTCCTGCAGCTCTTCGTGACCCGGAAGCCGCCGGGGGAAGCGGGCAGCCCGGACGTCCTGATCCGGGCGCTCCAGGTCGGCGGCGGCATCGCCCGCCCGGGCCTGCCCGTCACGCCGGAGGAGGCCGCGCAGGTCCTCGAGCTGCTCCGCAGCGGCGAATTCTTCAGCGACGCGGCCGGCACCACCAGCGCGGTGATCCAGCTCACGCGGGAGCTCCCGCGCGCGCTCGTGCGCGACGTGCCGAGGACGCCCGGCCGCCTCGACGAGCTCGGCGAGGCGCTGGTGCGGGACGGCATCGACGCGTTCGGCCACATCGGCCAGGTCGCGGCCGATCTCCTGGACGGCCACCTCGACCGCCCGCCGAGCCCGCTGACCAACACGCTGCGATGGCTCTACGGCAACGCGGCGGCCACCGCGGTGGCGGAGACGGTGCGGAAGATCATCGGGCGCGACAACGAGACCGCGCGGCTGGCCATCCTCATCTACGCGCGCGCGCACGGCATCCCGCTGACGCCCGAGGGACTCGACGCGCTCCGCGACGGCCCGCTCGACTCGCAGGATCCCGACCTCGGCCCCGCGCTGGCCGCCGGCGTGGAGGCGCTGATCGCCCGGCACGGCGGCGCCCAGGGTGTGGTGGGCGTGCTGCGGCGCCTGCGTCTCTGATCAGCCCTCGCGCAGCAGCCGCCCGAAGCCCGTCACCGGATCCCCGACGCCCGCCAGTCGCAGCGCCCGCCAGAGGCAGGCCTGGTTGCTGCTGATCACCGGCTTGCCCAGCTCCCGCTCGAGGCGCTCGAGCGCGCCGACGGTCGGCAGCCCGGTCCCGCTGATCAGCACCGCCTGCGCGTCGGGGGTGTCGGCCAGGCGCGCGAGCTCGGCCGCGCGCTCCTCGGTCTCCGCGTAGATGTCGGTCACGTCCGCGAGGCGGTGATAGCCGACGAGGTCGAAGCCCGCCGCTTCCCAGTACGCGCGCCCCTGCCGGCTGATCGATTCCGGGTAGGGCGTGCCGAGCGCGAGCCGCGTCACGCCCAGATGGTGGAGCGCGGCCCGCACCGCCTGCGCGGCGAGCAGCGCGGGCGCGCGGCAGAGCGACGCGATGCGGTCCACCA
>DATFGS010000216.1:0-8497 GCA_035249225.1 Candidatus Methylomirabilota bacterium
GAGCTGAAGATCGCGTTGAGGCGGGCGCGCATCGGATTCGCCTTGGTGTTGAACGCCCAGGCGTTGGCGGGGTCGTCGGCCTCGCAGCCGAAGTAGAAGCGCGGCACGAAGAGATCCCGGATGTCCTGCTTCCGCTCGATCCGGCAGCGGAAGTAGTCGTCGACGTCCTCCACCCCGCCGGTCAGCGCGGAGTTCGAGTCGCCCTCCAGCCCCTCGCCGCGACGCACCGCCTCGACGACCTCGGGCCGGCCGTACTTCTGCGCCAGCTCGAGCAGCTTCGCGCGGTCGAGCTTGCTCGGGTGCGTGGACTGGATGGCCTGCCCGTTGCGCTTCTCCCAGTGACCGATCAGGTCCGCGTAGAGCATGCAGGCCCAGCCCACCCCGCCCTCGAGGAACGCGAAGTTGAGATCCGGGAACCGGCGGGTGACGCCGCCGAGGAAGAGCGCCTTGGCCACCGCGTGGCCGGCGGAGGCGAAGTGGCCGATGTGGTTGTAGCAGAAGTTCGACGGCGAGTTGCGCAGCAGGATGGAGCGGGCGCCGTTGTGGAAGGTCGGCGCCAGCTTGAGCTCCTGGCACTTGCGCCAGACCGGGTCGTAGTCGTACGGGCTGTCGAGCCCGACCACGTCGTACCACTCGATCAGGCTCGCCGCGTCGGGGCGCTCCTCGGCCAGCGCGGGCACCGGCCGGCGCATCATGCCGCCGACCATGATGACCCGGTAGCCGAGCTGGGTGGCCGCGAACTCGATCTCCTCGATGGCCTCCTCGGGCGTGTACATCGGGATGATCGCGGCCGGGATGACGCGGTCCTCGAGGCCGCGGAACTGGTCGGCCGCGAAGACGTTGTAGGCGCGACAGATGGCGCGGCGCATCCGCGTGTCCTGCATGCGGTGATAGCTCAGCCCCGCGGTGGGGTACACCACCGAGAAGTCGATGCCGAGATCGCCCAGGCGCTCGTACATGAGCCGCGGCATCATCGCGGTCGCGCGATCGAGGACGTTCTCGCACGGCGACGACCAGAACGCCTCCTGCCCGACCCGGCGCCGCGCCCGCTCCGCCACCGACATCTTGAGCGCGTTGGGCACGCGCTGGCTCGCCACCGCCAGGCCCTCGACGGCCGCCTCGCCGCCGATGCGGCGAAACTCCTCACGCATCACCGGTCCGTACTCCAGCCAGTGACCGTCCGCGTCGATGACCGGGTGGTTGAGGCGGGCGTGAAGGGTCCGGGCGTCCAGGTGGCCGTTGTGGCTCATGACGAGGCCTCCAGCGTGTCGGGTGAGCTGCGCTACTTCGCGGGGGGCGCCACCGAGACGCCCCTGGCGCCGGTGCGCTCGATCGCGCGGGCCACGAGGCCGGACCGCTTGGCGTCCTCGACGACGGCGCGCAGGAAGAGCAGGCCCACGTCCTTGCCCTTCGGCACCGCGATGGACTGCTGCACGCCCATGAACCGTCCCTCGACCAGGCGCGCGCCCGACATCCTGGGCGCGAGGCCGAGCAGGCCCTGCGTCAGGCCCGCGAGGGCGTCGACCTTGCCGGTGGCGAGCAGCTCGAAGGCGGCGTCCGCGCCCGGCGCCGAGACGAGCTGCGCGCGCTTGAGGTTGCGGCTCAGGAAGAGCTCGTAGTTGGCGCGGGCCGGCGCGGCCACGCGCACCCCGTCGCGATCGACCTCCGCGGCGGTGCGAAGCGCCGAGGCGCCGGGCACGAGATAGGTCGCCTCGATCTCGAGATACGCGGCGGTGAAGCTCATGATCTTCTCGCGCGCCGGATCGGAGCCCAGGAACGCGATGTCCCACGCGCCGCTCGGCGCCGCGTCGCCCATGACCGCCACGCTGTCGTATGCGACGATCTCGACCGGGACGCCGAGCCGGTTCGCGATCTCCTGCGTCAGGTCCACCGCCGCGCCCTTCGACTCGCCGGTGGCCTTGTCCCGGGTGGCGAGGATGAAGTTGCCGTAGTTGATGGCGGCCCGGAGCTTGCCGGTGGGGGCGAGGTCCGCGCGGACGGCGGGGGTGATCTCGGCCATGGCGCCAGATGCTAGCAGAGTCAGACCGACCAGCGCCATCCTCATCCGGGCTCAGGTCCTCACCGGCAGCGTGAACGTGAAGGTCGAGCCGCGGCCCATCTCGCTCCGCACCCAGATCCGGCCCCGGTGGAGCTCGACGAACTTCCGGGAGAGCGCCAGTCCGAGGCCGGTGCCCTCCGACCGCTTCTCCGCGCTGCCCACCTGGCGAAACTCCTCGAACACCGCCTCCTGGTCGGCCGGGGCGATGCCGATGCCGGTATCGGTGACCGATACCTCGATCATCCCGTCGCGCAGCGCAGCCCCGACGGCGATCCGTCCTCCCTCGGGCGTGAACTTCAGCGCGTTCGAGAGGAGGTTCAGGAGGACCTGCTTCACCTTCCGCTCGTCGCCCAGGATCACGCCGATGCGCTCGTCGATCGTGCTCCCCAGGCCGATCCCACGCCGGCTCGCCCGCTCCCGGATCAGGATCAGGGCGTTCTCGATGACACTGGACAGATCGTACTCCGCGGGCTCCAGCTCCATGTGCCCGGCCTCGATCTTCGAGAGATCGAGGATGTCGTTGATGAGGGAGAGGAGATGGCGGCCCGACTCGAGGATATCTTGCAGATACTCCGCCTGCTTGGCGTTGACCTCGCCGAACATCTTCTCGGCGAGCACCTCCGAGAAGCCGATGATGGCGTTGAGCGGGGTGCGGAGCTCGTGGCTCATGTTGGCGAGGAACTCGGACTTGTGGCGGCTCGCCGACTCGAGCTGCCGGCTCTTGTCCGCGATCTCCCGGAAGAGGCGGGCGTTCTGCATGGCGAGGGCCGACTGGGTGGCGAACGTCTTCAGGATGTCCATCACCTCCGGCGAGAACTCGCCGGGGGTGGTGCGGGTGAAGGACAGGCTGCCGATGATCTGGTCCTCCCGGAGCAGGGGGACGGAAAGGAGCGCCCGGTACCCGAACCGGAGGAGCGTGTCCCGGAGGCCGCCCGGGTAGGCCCCCGGCACCGCGATGTCGGGGATCTGGACCGGCTCGCGCATCTCGGCCGCGCGCCCCATGAGCCCCTCGCCCTTGCGCAGGGGCGCCGCTCGGAGGGCCTCGACGAACGCCGCGTCGTCGTGAAGGGTGGCGCGAAGCTCGAACCGCTCGGTGGCCTGGTCGTACTCGTAGATCGAGCAGCCGGCGGCGCCCGCGAGCTGGCTCGCCCGCGCGACGATGGTGTCGAGCACCGTCTCGACGTCCAGCGTCGAGCTGAGCGCGTGGCTGACCTCGCTCAGCGCGGTCAGCTTCTCGACCGACCGCGTCAGCTCGCCGGTCCGGGCCTGCAGCTCCTTGAACAGGCGCACGTTCTCGACCGCGATGACCGCCTGGTCGGCGAAGGTCTTCAGCAGCTCGATCTCGCCATCGGCGAACCGCCCCGCCGGAGCGCGCCCCACCGTGATCACGCCGATCGGGGCGCCCTCTCTCAGCATTGGAACGACGAGGGCGCTTCGCCAGCCGACCGCGCGGGCAACCGCTCGCTGCTCGGGCTCCGGCTCGAGCTCGACGTCGGGGATGTGGACCACCGCGCGCTCGAGGATCGCCCGCGCGGCCGCGAGGCCCCGGGTCGGGCGCGCGGGATACAGGCGATGCAGCGCCTCGAGAGCCTCGGGCGTGAGATTGTGCGTGGCGATGATATGGAGCACCTCGCCGTCGAACTGGAAGAGCGTGCTGAAGAGTCCATCGCAGAGCGCGACCGCGCTTCTCACGATCGTGTCGAAGACCGGCTGCGCGTCGGTCTGCGACTGGCTGATGACGCGCAAGATCTCGGCGGTCGCGGTCTGCTGCTCGAGCGTCTCGGTCACCTGGGCGTGGGCCCGGGTGAGCGCCCGATTCTTCTCCTGCAGCTCGGTGAACAGGCGCACGTTCTGGATCGCGATGACCGCCTGGTCCGCGAAGGTCTGGAGCAGCCCGATGTGGGTGTCGGAGAACGGGGTGGGCTCGCGCTGGGACACCCGGATCGCCCCGATGGCCACGCCGTCCCGGAGCAGCGGCACGACCAGCATGCTGCGCACGTCCACCGCGCGGGTGCGCTCGCGGATCCTCTCGGTCATCGCGGGATCGTTCTCCGTATCGCTCACGTGCACGACCGCACCCTCCCGGATCGCGCGGCAGACCGGGCTCGCCGGATTCCGGACCGGGGTGGGCCAGGCCCGCGAGAGCGCGAGCAGCGACTCCGGCGACCGGTGGTTGTGCGCGACGAGATGGACCAGGTCGTTCTCCAGGCGGAAGACCCCGCAATCCACCGCGTCGCAGAGCCGGAGCGCGCTGTCCACGATCGCATCGAAGACCGGCTGCACGTCGGTGGGCGACCGCGAGATGACGCGCAGGATCTCGCCGGTCGCGGTCTGCTGGGCGAGCGTGCTCGTGAGGTCGCGGTTGCGCGCTTGGAGCTCCGTGAACAGGCGCAGGTTCTCGATCGCGATGACCGCCTGATCGGCAAAGGTCTGGAGCAGCGTGATCTGCTTGTCGGTGAAGGGAGCGACCTCGGCGCGACGGAGCATGATCGCGCCGATCGCGGTGCCGTTCGCGAGCAGGGGAACGCTCAGCGCCGTGCGGTGGCCCACCCGCCGGGCGATGTCGCTGCCTTCGGGGAACTCGTCCGCCTCGGCGTGGAGATCGGCCGCGTAGACGGCGCGGCGCTCGAGGACGGAGCGGCCGGCCACCGTCCCCCGCAGGACCGGGACGAGGGTGCCGAGGGCCCCGGGTACCGGGCCGTGGTGCGCCACCACCCGCAGGCCGGCCCCGTCGAGCTGGAGGATGGCGGCGTCGGGAGCCCCGCAGAAGCGGGCGGCGCTCTCGACCACCGCGTCCAGCGCGGGCTGGAGGTCCGTCGGCGACGTGCTGAGGACGCGGAGGATCTCACCGGTCGCGGTCTGTTGCTCCAGCGCCTCGGTCAGGGCGTGCCGCAGGTCGGCGTGGGACGGCGCCGGCCCGCCGCGCCGCTCGGGGCGCGCCAGAGAGGCGCCACACTCGCCGCAGAACTTCTGGCTCGTGGGGTTCTCGTGGTCGCACCGGGCACACCGCATGTGGAGGCCTCTCGGGGGATCGGGAAGAGTCGGTCGTGAGCTTAGTCCGGCCACCGGGAGGGGGTCAAGAGATCTGGGTCCCGACGACCATCGGGCTTATCGTAGGAGCGGTGAACACCTCCGGCCGCGTGTTCTGGATCGGGGTCATGCTCGGGATGGCGGTGCTCGTCATCGCGCTGCCCGTCGCGGTCCGCCACCGCTTCGAGGGCGTCTGGATCCCGTCCACGTCGATGGCCCCGACCCTCCTGGTCGGGGACTACGTGCTGATGGACAAGGCCGCGCACTGGCGATCGCGGGGCGATCTCGTCGTCTTCACGGACCCGGGCGACACGAGCGAGACCCTGGTCAAGCGGATCGTGGGCCTGGCCGGGGAAGAGATCGTCGTCCAGGGGCAGGGGGTGTACGTCAACTGCGAGCCGGCGGACGGGTGCCGGCCGCTCGCCGAGCCCTACGCGGACTTCTCCGACGAGGTGCGGACGGGCCGGGACGTGGGACCGGTCCAGGTCCCGCCCGGGGCGGTCTTCGTGATGGCCGACAACCGGAATGCCGGCGAGGACAGCCGCCACTGGGGTCCGGTCGCGCAGAGGCTGATCATCGGCCGGCCGATGTGGATCTACTGGTCCTCGGATGCCGACGGCCACACGCGCTGGGGCCGCATCGGCCGCCGGGTGCGCTAGCGCGGACGGCGGCTACGCGGCTCGGGACGGCGCGCGCTCCGCGCGCTCGTCCACCGCGACGGTCGGCGGCTCCACCGCCAGGACCGGGAAGCCCAGCGCCATCCAGGCGGCGAGGCCGCCCTCGAGCGGATGCACGCGCGTGAGCCCCTGGCGCTCGAGCAGGAGCGCCACCCGTGCGCTCGTGGCCTCGCTGGGTCAGGTGCAGTAGAGGACGAGCTCGCGGCCCCGGAGCCGGCTCGCCTCGGCCGGGTCGATGGCGTCGAAGGCCAGCCAGCGGCTCCCGGGAATCGCGTACGGCATGGCCGCGACCTCGAGCGGAGTCCGGAGATCGATGATCGCGACGTCCTCTCCGGCGTCGAGGCGCTGCCTGAGTGTCTCGGGGGCGATGCGCGCCATGCGGAGCCGCCGCAGGAACAGGCGGCGGCGCGCGTACTTGAGCAGGACGTAGGCGGCGAGCGCGACCGCGACCACCAGGCCGACCATCCGCCCGAGGAGGGCCGCCCGGGTGGTGATCAGGGTGATGGCGTCGGTGAAGACGTAGCCGAGCGTCAGCCACGTCCCCGCCCAGAGCAGCACCCCCGCGAGATCGTAGAGCGCGAAGCGCACCCGCCCGACCGCGAAGACCCCGGCGAGCGGCGGCATCACCGCGGTGAGCCCGGGGACGAACTTCGCGACGAGCATGCCCCGCGCGCCGTGGCGCGCGAAGACGCGCTCGGCGCGACGCAGGCAGGAGTCGGGCTCGAGCGAGAGGCGGCAGAGCGTTGCGAGGACGGCTGCCCCGCGCCGGCGGCCCAGCTCGTACCAGATGAAGTCGGCGGCCAGCGCCGCGATCGCGATCGCGGCCAGCAGCAGCGGGACGTTGACCCGGCCGTGCGCGGCGAGCGCTCCGACGCCCAGGAGGGCCGGCACCGCGGGCAGGGGAACGCCGATCTGCTCGGCGACGACAAGGCCGGGAAGGATCAGGACGCCGTAGTGCTCGAGGAACTGCAGGCTGTCGGCGGGGTTCATGCGCCCTCCAGACTACCAGTCGCGCTTGAGATGCCGGATCGCGCCCGAGGGATTCCTCGCCCAGCCGGACGGACCGGACGGCGGCGGCCGACTACTTGCCGCGCAGCTTGGGATCGAGCGCGTCCCGGAGGGAATCGCCGAACAGGCTGAAGCCGAAGACGGCGAGGCTGATCGCGATGCCGGGGAAGAGGCCGATCCACGGCGCCTTCTCCGCGTAGGACGGCGCGGAGCCCGAGAGCATGAGCCCCCACGAGGGCGTCGGCTCCGCCGCGCCCAGCCCCAGGTAGGACAGCGCGGCCTCGGCGAGGATCGCGCTGCCGAGCTGCGCGGTCAGCATGATCAGGTAGGGGGCGAACACGTTGGGGAGCAGGTGCTGCGCCACCACGCGGTAGTGCGAGGCGCCGAGGCCGTGGGCCGCCTCCACGTACTGATTCTCCTTGATCGACAGCGCGGTGGCCCGCACCACCCGGGCCGCCCGCGGGATGATCGGGATCGCCACCGCGATCACCACGTTCGGCACCGCCGGGCCCAGGATCGAGGCCACCGCGAGGGCGAGGATCAGCTGGGGGAAGGCGAGCAGGACATCCATCACGCGCTCGAGGAGCAGATCCACGGTGCCGCCGCAGTAGGCGCTCACGACCCCCAGCAGCCCGCCGAGCGTGCAGCCCGCGAAGGACGCCGCGAAGCCCACGAAGAGGGCGATGCGCGCGCCGTACATGATGCGGGTCAGGATATCGCGCCCGAACTCGTCGGTCCCGAGCCAGTGGTCTGCCGCGGGCCGGGCGAACTGGGCCGCGTAGTCGGGGACGTACGGGTCGTAGGGCGCGAGCACGGGAGCGAGGACGGCCACGAGCAGCATGACCAGGATGATGAGCCCCCCGGCCGCCCCGAGCGGCTTGGTGCGCGAGAAGGTCCACACGCGCTCGGCCCAGGTGAGCCGGGGCGCCAGGGGCGCGGTCGCGGTGCCGATGAGCGAGCTGTCGACGGCCATCTCAGTGGTACCGGATGCGCGGATCGAGCCACGCGTAGGTGAGGTCGATCAGCAGATTGACCACCACGAAGGCGAGCGCGATGAGGAACACGAGGGCCTGCACCACCGGATAGTCGCGGTGGGCGACCGCGTCCACCACGAAGCGGCCCACCCCGTTCAGGGTGAACACGGTCTCGGTCACCACCAGCCCGCCGATGAGGAAGGCGAACTCGGTGCCCACGAGGGTGACGACCGGCAGCATCGCGTTCTTCAGCGCGTGGCGGATCACCACCGCGCGCTCCCGCAGGCCCTTGGCCCACGCGGTGCGGATGTAGTCCTCGCGCAGGACCTCGAGCACGGTGGACCGGGTCATGCGGGTGGTGACCGCCGCGTAGCGGTACCCGATCGTCACGACCGGCCACACGAGCTGCTGGAAGTTGGCCCACGGGTCCACCCACGGCGGGGTGAACTCGAGCGGCGGGCCCCAGCCGAAGTAGATCACCAGGAAGAGGATAACCAGGATCCCGACCCAGAACGACGGGATCGCCTGGCCGCCGATGCTCACCACCCGGATGACGTAGTCGACCCAGGTGTCCTGGCGCACCGCGGCCAGCATCCCGAGCGGGACCGCGAGGACGACCGAGACGATGGTGGCCAGGATCGCGACCTCGAGGCTCAGCGGCAGGCGGATCAGCACCTCGTCGATCACCGGCTGGCCGGTCCACAGCGAGGTGCCGAAGTCCAGGCGCAACACGCCCCACAGCCAGCTGG
>DATFGS010000217.1:0-2911 GCA_035249225.1 Candidatus Methylomirabilota bacterium
GCGGTGATCCCGATCGCCGCGGCCAGGGCCGCCCGGCCGACCACGGCCTAGACCAGGGTGACGCCGTGGTGCTTCAGCGGGACCGTGCGCAGCCGCTTGCCGGTCGCGGCGAAGAACGCGTTGAGGACCGCGGGCGCCGCCACGCAGATCGTGGGCTCGCCGACGCCGCCCCAGAACCCGCCGGAGGGCATGACGATCGCCTCGATCTTCGGCATCTGCGCGACGCGCATGGAGTCGTACTCGTGGAAGTTGGTCTGCTCGATGTGCCCGTCCTTGACCGTGCACTCCTGCATGAAGAGCCCGGACAGGCCGTACACGAACGAGCCGGCGATCTGCCGCTCGATCTGCGCCGGGTTGACCGCGTACCCGCAATCCGTCGCGGCCACGATGCGGTGCACCTTCACCTTGCTGCCGTCCGTGACCGAGACCTCGGCGCACGCCGCCACGTAGCTGCCGAACGACATCATCTGGGCAAGCCCGCGGTGCACGCCCTGGGGCGCGGGCTTGCCCCAGCCCGCGCGGTCGGCCACCGCGTTCAGCACCGCGAGGTGCTTGGGGTGCTTGGTCATCAGCTTGCGCCGGAACTCGAGCGGGTCCTGGCCGGCCGCGTGGGCCAGCTCGTCGAGGAAGCACTCGAGGAAGATCGCGTTCTGGTTGATGTTGACGCCGCGCCAGAAGCCGGGCGGGACGTGGGTGTTGCGCATCGCGTGGTCGATCAGGAGGTTGGGCACGCTGTAGCCGAGGGCGAAGTCGCCGCCCGGGTTGAGTCCCTGGAACACCAGGGGGTCCTTGCCCGCCTGGAGGGCCTCCGGCCGCACGTCGGCGAGGATCGACTGCCCGGACAGGCGCATGTGAAGGCCGGTGAGGTTGTTGGCGGCGTCGAACGCGCCGACCAGCTTGCACTGCATGACCGGATGATAGCGGCCGTGCAGCATGTCCTCCTCGCGCGTCCACAGGAGCTTCACCGGGGTGCCGGGCACCTGCTTGGCGATCAGGACGGCCTGCGTGACGTAATCGTGGAAGGCGCCGCGACGGCCGAACCCGCCTCCCAGGTTGATCTTGTAGACCTCGCACTTGTCGGCGGGCAGCCCGGACGCGGCCAGCGTCGCGGCGAACGCGGCCTCGCCGTTCTGCGTCGGCACCCAGACCTCGCAGCGATCCGCGGTGTAGCGCGCGGTCGCGTTCATCGGCTCCATCGGCGCGTGGTTCTGGAACGGATAGGCGTAGACCGCCTCGACCTTCTTGGCCGCCCCCGCGATGGCGGCCTTGACGTCGCCGTTCTGGTTCGCCACGAAAGCCTGGTCGGCGTCGAGGCCGGCCTTCAGCATCTCCGCGATGGTGGCGCTCGACACCCTGGCGTTCGCTCCCTCGTCCCACACGATCGGCAGCGCGTCGAGCGCGGTCTTGGCCTCCCACCACGTGTCGGCGACCACCGCCACCGCGGACGCGCCGACCGGGAGCACGTGCCGGACGCCCGGCATCCCCTTGACCTTGTCCGCCTCGAAGCTCTTCACGGTGCCGCCGAAGACCGGGCAATCCTTGATCGCGGCGTTGAGCATCCCGGGCAGCTTGAGATCGGCTCCGTAGACCTGCGCGCCGGTCAGCTTGTCCATCGTGTCGAGCCGCTTCACCGGCTTGCCGATGAGCTTCCAGTCCTTCGGGTCCTTGAGGGCCACCTTCGCGGGCGGGGTGATCCTGGCCGCGGCCTCGGCCACCTTGCCGTAGGTCGTCTTGCGGCCGGAGGGCGTGTGCGTGATCACGCTGTTGGCGGCGCTGCACTCGGAAGCCGGCACCTTCCAGGCGTCGGCCGCCGCCTGGATCAGCATCGTCCGCGCGGTGGCGCCGCCCTCGCGCACGTACTGGTGCGAGTCGCGGATGCCGCGGCTGCCGCCGGTCGAGAAGTCGCCCCACGCGCGCTTGCGCTTGACGCTCTGGCCCGGCGTCGGATACTCGGTCCTCACCTTCGACCAGTCGCACTCGAGCTCCTCGGCGACCATCTGGGCGAGCCCGGTGAGCGTACCCTGCCCCATCTCCGAGCGCGCGATCCGGATCACCACCGTCTCGTCCGGGCGGATGACCACCCAGGCGGTGATCTCGGGCGAGCCGTCCTGGGCGCGGACCACGCCGGCGCCCAGCGGGACCTTCAGGCCGAGCGCGAGCCCGGCGCCGACCGCGGCGCCGCCGACGACGAAGGAGCGACGATTGATCCTGGGAGTTCTGTCGATCATGACCGTCCCTCCCTCAGGCTCGGGCCGCGGCGTGGATGGCCTGACGCACCTGCTGGAACGTGCCGCACCGGCAGATGTTGGTGATCTTCGCGTCGATGTCGGCGTCGGTCGGCCTGGCCTTGTCCTTCAGCAGCGCCGCCACCGCCATTATCATGCCCGACTGGCAGTAGCCGCACTGCGGCACCTCGTGCTCCAGCCAGGCCTTCTGTACCTTGTGCAGCACGGCGCCGCTGGCCAGACCCTCGATCGTGGTGATCTTCTTGCCCGCGACGGCGGCGACGGAGATCGAGCAGGAGCGCACCGCGACGCCGTCGACGTGCACGGTGCAGGCGCCGCACTGGGCCATCCCGCAGCCGTACTTGGTGCCGGTGAGCCCGACCTGCTCCCGGATCGCCCACAGGAGCGGCGTGCTGGGGTTGACACTGACCTCGAGCGATCGGCCGTTGATCGTCAAGCGCGCCATGGCGTCCCTCCCGGGGGTTGGGGTCGTGGGGAGTATCCGCGATCGCGCGCGCCGGGGCAAGGACAAGCTCTCTCTCCCTGAAACGGTTGAAGCGGACGCTCGCGAGACGCTATCATGCGGGCTCGATGACCGTGACGCGGGCACGACGATATCTCGGAGCGGCGCTGCCCCTCGCGGCGCTCGTGCTCCTCCCCCTGGCCGCGCAGGCCGAGATCCTCCT
>DATFGS010000218.1:0-6454 GCA_035249225.1 Candidatus Methylomirabilota bacterium
GTCCATCTCCGCCCGGAGCACCACGTAGCTCCCCGGCGTGGACACGGGCTCCGCCCAGGCGAGCGCGCCGCCCGGCGTCCACGGGATGTTCATGAAGAGGTTCAGCGGCGACGGGGTGGCCGGGACCGTGAGACCCAGCGCGGCGAGCGCGGCGTGCAGGTTGTCCCGGCAGTTGTCGTGGTGGCCGTCGACTCCGAGCAGGCGATAGCGCGGGGCATCGCAGGCCGCCATCAGCGTGTCGTGGGCCCCGCCCGACGTGTCCTCGATCAGGCTCAGGATCGGGCGACGCTGATTCGTGAGGAAGGTGTCGCCGAGCGCGGCGCGCAGCTTCATGAACCACGCGCGGCTGGCCTCCATGGACATCCACTCGGTCACGTCGGCTGCGCCGAAAGCCCAGGTGTCCACCACCTGCGCGCCGTGGGTGTTGACCACCGTGATGCGCTGGCCCTTGTCCACCCGGGCGGCCACGCCACGCCGGGCCGGGATCGTCCGCATCTCGCCTGTCATCGTGCCCCGAGGATATCGCAGGACGTCGCGCAAGAAACCCCTTGACAGCCGACGCGCCAGTCTCCAGCATCCGGCCAAGCTCGGGGCTGGTCGGCGGTGGTTGCTCACGTTGCAGTCAGAAGGAAGGAGGACGTCATGCGTGGATGGACGAGGCTTGGAATCCTCTTGAGCGCGGTGCTCACCCTGGTCGCCGTCAGCCAGATGGACGCGACCGCTCAGCAGTGCCCGAAGGGCAAGCTCCGCATCTACACGTCCTGGCCGATGCAGGGGGCCATGATCCCGGAAGGCACCGGCATGAAGAACGGCCTGGACATGGCCATCGCCGAGGTGGGCGGGACCGTCGCCGGTTTCTGCCTGGAAGTCGTGAACCTCGACGACGCCTCCCCGCAGACCGGCAAGTGGGACGGCGCGGTGGAGGCCGAGAACGCCAACAAGGCGGTGGCCGACCCGCTCGCCATCCTGTACGTGGGCACCTACAACTCCGGCGCGGCGAAGGTCTCGATCCCGATCAACAACCGCGCGCACATGGCCCAGATCACCCCGGCCAACACCTATCCCGGCCTCACCAAGAAGCAGGGCGCCGCGCCGGGGGAGCCCGAGATCTACCGGCCGATGGGGTTCGCCAACTACTTCCGGCCGATCCCCGCCGACGACATCCAGGGGGCGGTCGCGGCCAAGTGGGCCAAGCGCCTGGGCGTGAAGAAGGTGTTCATCCTCAACGACCAGGAGCTCTACGGCAAGGGCATCGCCGACGTGTTCGAGGCCACCGCCAAGAAGATCGGCCTCGCCGTCGTGGCCAACGAGGGGATCGACTGGAAGCAGCCCGATCAGAAGCCGATCCTGACCAAGGTGCGCGCCTCCGGCGCCGATCTCGTCTACATGGGCGGCGTCATCGAGACGGGGGCCCAGGTCATCATCCGCCAGATGAAGGAAGTGGGCCTGGTGGCCCCGCGCGTGCGCTTCATGGGGCCCGACGGGCTCCTCGAGGAAGAGCTGCTGAAGGGCGCCACCTGCGAGGTGGCGATGGCCACCGAGATGCGGGTGACCTTCGCGGGACTCCCGTTCGAGAAGATGAAGGGCGTCGGAGCCAAGACCTACGAAGAGTACAAGAAGAAGTTCGGCAAGGAGCCCACCTCCTACGCCCTCTACGCGGCGGAAGCGGGCCGGGTCGCGATCGACGCGATCAAGCGGGCCGCCCCCGCCATCGAGCGCGGCAAGGACCCGACCGAGAAGCGCGAGGCGCTCCGCAAGGCGATCGCCACCACCAAGAACTTCGAGGGCATCAACGGCAAGTGGAGCTTCGACGCCAACGGCGACGTCGACTACGACACGATGTCGGGCTTCAAGGTCGTGAAGGCCGACACTCCGATCGGCTGCAAGTTCCAGTTCGAGTCCATCCTGGAATAGCGGGATCGACCGGACCCGATCGGCCGGGGCGCCACGGACATGAAGAATGCGGTGGGGGGGCATGGGGGAGGAGCGGCGCCGCTCCCCCCCATCTAGAACCAGTCTGGACTGGCATGAGGTCCTGATCCAGCAGACGGTCAACGGGGTGACCCGCGGAGCCGTCTTCGCCCTCATCGCGCTCGGCTACACGATGGTCTACGGGATCATCGGCCTCATCAACTTCGCCCACGGCGACGTCTTCATGCTGGGCCTGTTCATCTCGCTCAGCTACTTCACCCTGCTCGGCATGACCACCACCCTGCACGGCTGGCAGCTGGTGGCCGTGCTGCCCCTGGTGTTCCTCGCCACCATGCTGACCACCGGGGCGATCAACGTGGCCATCGACCGCGTGGCCTACCGGCCCCTCCGGCACGCGTTCCGGCTCGCGCCCCTGATCACCGCGATCGGCGTCTCGTTCATGCTGGAGAACCTGGCGCTCATGTGGAAGGGGCCCACCCCCATCGCGTATCCCGACCTGTTCCCGTCGGTCGACATCCTCCGCGACTGGATGGGCATGGACTCGCTGCTCTTCATCACCACCAAGGACATCCTGGTCCTCGCCACCACGATCCCGCTCATGATCGCGCTCCAGTACTTCGTGACCCGCACGCGGTGGGGCAAGGCGATGCGGGCCACCGCCCAGGACAAGGAGACCGCGCTCGCGATGGGGATCGACGTCGAGAAGACGATCATCCTCACCTTCTTCATCGGGGGGGCCCTCGCCGGCGCGGCCGGGCTCATCCAGGGGCTCTACTACAACATCGGAATGTGGTGGATGGGCTACCAGGCCGGCCTCCGGGCCTTCACCGCGGCGGTGCTGGGCGGCATCGGCAGCATGCCCGGCGCGGCCCTCGGGGGGCTGGTGATCGGCTTCCTCTCCGCGTGGAGCGACCAGTACATCTCGGCTCGCTGGACCAACGCGCTGGTCTTCGCGATCCTGATCCTGGTCCTCGTCTTCCGGCCCCAGGGCCTCTTGGGCGAGCGCGTCCCGGACAAGGCGTGACCGACCCCGATCGCATCCGCCCCCTGCCCGCGGCCCTCCTGGTCACCGCGCTGGTCGCCTATCCGTTCCTCGATCGCTGGCTCCACGCGCAGACCGTCCACGCGGTCACCGACGCGATGATCTACGTCCTGCTCGCCCTCGGCCTCAACATCGTGGTCGGCTATGCGGGGCTCCTCGATCTGGGCTACGCCGCCTTCTTTGCGATCGGCGCCTACACCATGGGCCTGCTGAACTCCCCGGTGCTCGGCTCCCCGCTCTACGGGCACGCGTGGAGCTTCTGGGTCGTGATCTGGATCGCCGCGCTCGTGTCGGCCGGCCTGGGCGTCGTGATCGGGGCCCCGACCCTGCGCGTTCGCGGCGACTACCTGGCCATCATCACGCTCGCCTTCGGGGAGATCATCCCGGTCGCCATCCGCAACCTGGGCGACATCACGATCGACGTCGGGGGCTGGCGCCCGGTCGAGCGCCTGAACCTGACCGGCGGCGAGAACGGGGTGAACCCGGTCGGGCGCCCGCACCTGCCCGGGGTCAACTTCGACACCGACTTCATTCCCTGGTACTTCCTCATCCTGGTCATCGGCGCGGTCTCGCTGTGGGCCATGAACCGGATGCGGGACTCCCGCCTCGGCCGCGCCTGGATGGCGATCCGCGAGGACGAGACCGCCGCCGACTGCACCGGCGTCAACCCGATCAAGACCAAGCTCCTGGCCTTCGCCCTGGGCGCGTCGTTCGCGGGCTTCGCGGGCTCCTTCTACGCGGCCAAGCTCCAGGCCATCACGCCCGGGGCCTTCGAGTTCAACGTCTCGATCATGCTCCTGTGCATGGTCGTCCTCGGCGGCATGGGGAGCCTCAAGGGCGTGATCCTGGGCGGGATGCTGATCACGCTCTTCGACCGGATCCTGCTCGCGCAGATGACCACCCTGATCCGCTGGGTCGGCCGTTCGGTGGGGATCGCCGCCCTCACGACCGTGGATCTCACGCTTTGGCGCTGGTTCTTCTTCGGCCTCGGCCTGGTCGTCATCATGCTGCTGCGGCCGGAGGGCCTGGCCGGCCGGCGCGTCCGCCCGCCCGCCCCGGACGTGGACGAGCGCGAGGAGGCCCTCGCCCTCGTCACGGCCCCGCCCCGTCCGCGCGCCGAGGCCATCCCGGGCTGGCTCCGGGAGGCCCGCGCCCCATCCGCCGACCTGGCCGCGAGCCGCGCCGTGCTCGAGGTGCGCGGCCTGACCCGGCGCTTCGGCGGCCTGGTGGCGGTGAGCGAGGTGGACCTGGTGATCCCGCCGCGCGGCATCGTCGGCCTGATCGGCCCGAACGGGGCGGGCAAGACCACCTTCTTCAACCTCGTCACCGGCCTGCTCTGGCCGGATCAGGGCCAGATCCTCCTCGACGGCGCGAGCTTGGTCGGCCTCCGTCCCCACGCGATCGTCGGCCGGGGTATCGCGCGCACCTTCCAGTCCATCCGCCTCTTCCAGAACATGACGGTGCGCGACAACGTCCTGGTCGGCGAGCACTGCCGCCTGCGCTCCTCGGTGGCGGGCGCGGTCTTCCGCCCCTCCCCGGTGGTCGCCGAGGAGGCCCGCGCGCGCGCGCGGGCGCGAGAGATGCTCGCCTTCGTCGGCCTCGACGACAAGGACGACGAGCTCGCCAAGAACCTCTCCTACGGCGATCAGCGACGCCTCGAGATCGCGCGGGCGCTGGCCACCGAGCCCGCCCTGCTGCTGCTCGACGAGCCCACCGCGGGCATGAACCCGCGCGAGACCGACGCCCTCACCGAGCTGATCGGCATGCTGCGAGCGGAGCTCGGGCTGGCCGTCCTCCTGATCGAGCACCACATGGAGGTCGTCATGACGATCTCCGATCGCATCACCGTGCTCGACTACGGCACGCGCATCGCGGAGGGCACTCCCGCCGAGATCCGGCGCACTGCGAAGGTGATCGAGGCCTACCTGGGCAAGGGCTACGAGCAGGAGCTGGTTCCGGGATGACCGCCGCGGCCGGCCTGCTCGAGCTGCACGACGTCCACGCTTACTACGGCAACATCCGCGCGCTCAAGGGCGTGTCGCTCTCGGTCGCCCGCGGGGAGATCGTCACGCTGATCGGCTCGAATGGAGCCGGGAAGACCACCACGCTACGGACCGTGCTCGGGACGGTGCGCGCGCTGCGGGGTACCGTGAGCTTCGGCGGCCGCCGGATCGACCGCGTGCCCACCCATCGCATCGCCCGGCTCGGCATCGCCCAGTCCCCCGAAGGCCGCCGCATCTTCGCGCCGATGACCGTGCTGGAGAACCTAGAGCTGGGCGCGTTCTCGCGCACCGACCGCGAGGCGATCCCCCGGGACCTCGAGCACGTGCTGACCCTCTTCCCGCGCCTGCGGGACCGCCTCGCGCAGAAGGGCGGGACGCTCTCCGGCGGCGAGCAGCAGATGCTCGCGATGGGGCGCGCGCTCATGGCCCGGCCGGAGATGCTCCTGCTCGACGAGCCCTCCATGGGCCTCTCCCCGATCCTGGTGGAGACGATCTTCGAGATCATCCGGAGCATCAATCGCCTGGGCACCACGATCCTGCTCGTCGAGCAGAACGCGCGCATGGCCCTGCGGGTGGCCCACCGGGGCTACGTCATCCAGACCGGTCGCATCGTGCTGCAGGACGCCGCCTCCGCCCTGCTCCACTCCGACGTGGTCCGGAAGGCCTACCTGGGCGAGAAGTAGCCATGGATCTCCAGCCGTCCCCGCGCCAGGGCGAGCTGATCGCCACCGCCCGTCGCCTCGCCCGCGAGCGCTTCGCTCCTCGCGCGGAGCGCCACGATCGGGAAGCGTCCTTCCCCTTCGACGACTACGCCGACCTGCGGGCGGCCGGCCTCCTCGGCCTCTGCGTCCCCGCGCGCCACGGCGGGCTCGGGGCCGACTACGAAACCTACTGCCTGGTCGCGGAGCAGCTCGCCCAGGGCAACGGCTCCACCGCGCTCACCTTCAACATGCACTGCCTCACCATGCTGATGATGGGCCCGCTCGCCGACGACATGCCGCTGTCCGCCGAGGCGCGCGGACGTCACGAGGCCCTCCGCGCCGCGAAGTTCCGCGAGGTGATCGAGGCGGGTGTCTTCTACGGCCAGCCCCACAGCGAGCCGGTCGAAGAGGGCGAGACCGACACCGCGCTCCGGATGGGCGGCCGCCGCTTCGGCACCACCGCGCGGAAGGTCGACGGAGGCTACGTGGTCAACGGGCGGAAGTTCTTCGTCTCCCTGGCGGGCTCCGCGCCCTACTTCGCGACGCCCGCGATCCGGCTGGGCGACGACCCCTGGATCGAGCGGACGCTCTATCTGCAGGTTCCGAAGGACGCGCCGGGCGTGTCCTTCCCCGGCGACTGGGACCCGATGGGCATGCGCGGCACCGTGAGCCGCGACATGCTGCTCCAGGACGTGTTCGTCCCCGACGCCGGCGAGGTGCTCCCGCCGGGTCTCTTCGGAGCCATGTACAACGCCTTCCCCCAGCTCTCGCCCCTG
>DATFGS010000219.1:0-10565 GCA_035249225.1 Candidatus Methylomirabilota bacterium
CGGCCCGCAGCTCCTCGGCCGAGCGGTTGATCGGATGCCACGCGGCCCCGATCTCGGCGGCGCGCCGGAGCGACGCCCGCCCGTGGCCCCCGACCCAGATCGGCGGATGCGGCCGCTGCACCGGCTTGGGCTCGAACTGCAGGCCGCTGAACCGGGTGTACTTCCCCGCAAAGGACGGCGCCGGGCTCGTCCACAGCTCCCGCATCGCGGCCAGGTACTCGTCGGTCATCGCCCCGCGCTCCGCGAACGGCACGCCCAGCGCCGCGCTCTCCTCGGCCAGCCAGCCCGCGCCGACGCCCAGCACCACCCGGCCGCCCGAGAGCGCGTCGAGCGTCGAGACCATCTTGGCGGTGACCACCGGGTTGCGGTACGGGACGATGAGCACGGTGGTGCCGAGCCGCACCCGGCTCGTCGCTCCCGCCGCCACCGCCAGCGTCACCAGCGGGTCGTAGATGCCCGCGCCGATGCGGTCCACGTTGGCGTCGGGCACCACCACGTGATCGCTGACCCAGACCGAGTCGTAGCCGAGCTGCTCGGCGCGGACCGCGGTGTGGCGGATGATCGCCGGGGTGGCCAGGTGCCGGCAGTTGGGGATCCAGACCCCGACCTGCATCAGCGGTTGAGGTAGCGCAGCGGCAGCCCCGCGCGCGGCCACTCGAGGGAGACGAGGGTGCCGCCCATGGAGAGCGTGGCGTACGCGGTGCGCAGGTCCCGGCCGCCGAAGCAGACGTTGGTGACCATCATGTCGGGCAGCGTGTACTGATCCACCCGGCTGCCGTCGGGCCAGATGTCGCTCAACGCGCCGGTGATGAGGGTGGCGACGCAGACGTGGCCCTCGCCGTCCACCGCGAGCGAGTCGAACATCTGGTAGCCGCCGAGCCCGGCGATCACGGTGCCCTTCTCGCCCCGGTACGGGCCGTTGGCGGACTCGATCTGCCCGGGCCCGGAGAGCTTGAAGGCCCAGCAGCGCGCGGTCGGGGTCTCGACCACGTAGAGCGTCTTCTCGTCGGGCGAGAGCCCGATGCCGTTGGGCCGCTCGAGCGGGAAGATGGCCTCCTTGATCGACGAGCCGTCCGCCTTCGCGTAGTACACGACGCCGCGGTCGCTGTCGCGCTCGCGCGTCTTGCCCAGATCGGTGAACCAGAAGCCGCCCGCGCCGTCGAACACGAGATCGTTCGGCCCGCGCAGCCGCTGCCCGCCGCAGCGGTCGTAGAGGGTCTCGAACTTGCCGGTCTCCGGATCCACGACCTGGATGCTGCCGGTCGTGTAGTCGTCGGCCTGGGCCACCGGGAAGAGCTTGCCCGGCCGCTCCAGGAACTTGAGGCCGCCGTTGTTGGTCACGTAGATCTTGCCGCCGGGGCCCATCGCGGCGCCGTTCGGGCCGCCCCCGAGCGTGGCGATCACGTGGACCTTCCCGTCCGGCGTCACGCGCGAGAGCGTGCGGCGCTCGATCTCCACCAGGATGACGGAGCCGTCCGGCATCGCCACCGGACCCTCGGGGAACCGCAGCCCCGAGGCGATCTGCTTGAAGGCGGGCTTGTGGGTGGCCATCAGGACTGCACCTGCCGCATGAGCGCTGCGCAGCGATCGAGCACGGGGAGCACCTCGTCGGCCTTCGCGGGCGGGAGATTGAAGATGAGCCGCGCCACGCCCGCGTCGCGGTAGCGCTTGATGAGGTCGGCGTCCTCGGCCACCCCGAAGACGGTGATCGGCAGGGTGGCGGGATCGCGGCCGGCCTCGACCACCATCGCGCGGAACTCGGGCAGCTTGGTCAGCACGTCGCCGTAGACGGGCCGGCGCGCGTGCGGCACCCACCCGTCGCCGTAGGCGATGGCCCGGCGCGCCCCGTAGGGAAACGCCCCGCCGACCAGCACCGGCGGGTGCGGCTTCTGCACCGGCTTGGGCCAGGTCATCATCGGAGGAAACTTCACGAACTCCCCGGTGTACTCGGGCTTCGACTTCGTCCAGATCGCCCGCATCGCCTCGACGCGCTCCTGCATCACCTTGAAGCGCGACTTGAACTCGGTGCCGTGGTCGGCCATCTCCTCCGCGTTCCAGCCCGCGCCGATCCCGAAGAGGAAGCGCCCGCCCGACACCTGGTCGAGGGTCGCCACCGCCTTGGCGGTCTGGATCGGGTCGCGCTGCACGACCAGGCACACCCCGGTGGCCACCTGGAGCTTCGCGGTCACCGCGGCGGCGGCCGCGAGCGTGACGAACGGGTCCATCACGTCGTAGTACTTCTTGGGGAGATCGCCGCCCTGCGGGAACGCGGAGGCGCGGGACAGCGGGATGTGCGAGTGCTCCGGCGCCCAGAGCGAGCCGAGCCCGCGCTCCTCCAGCGCCCGGCCGAGCGCCGCCGGGCCGATCGAGTAGTCGGTGAAGAAGATCGCCGCGCCTGCGTCCATGTGGCCTCCTCGGGTACCCGCGCGAATCTACCGCCGCCCGCGGGGCCGGTCAACCGGGCACGGCCCCCGGGCCCGTCGGCCACGCCCCGCCAACCGTGCTAGGATGCCCGGCGAGTTGCGATCTCCCCAGGAGGACTCCATGGCAACGAAGCTCATGGCTCGGCTGGCGCTGGCGGCGACGATCGGCGCGCTGTTCTTCCTTCCCACCGGCGCGGTCGCCCAGGAAACGATCCGGATCGGCTGCCCCACCAAGACCTACTTCCCCACCATCCTCGCCACCGTCGCGAAGGAGAAGGGATTGTTCGAGAAGGAAGGCCTCCGGCCGGAGATCACCATCTACCGCGGCGGCGGCGAGACCTTCGAGGCGATCGCCGCGAACTCGGCCGATCTCGGCCCGGTGGCCGTCCCGCTCGTGGCCACCTCCCGCAAGCGCGGCGTGCTGACCAAGATCGTCGGCGGCAACGGCGACGAGTGGTCGGGCTGGATCCTCGGGGTGAAGACCGCCTCCCCGATCAAGTCGGCCAAGGAGCTGGACGGCAAGAAGGTCGGCATCACCTCGGCCGGCTCCGGGACCGACACCCTCGCCCTCTGGGGCCAGAGCGAGCACAAGGTGACGTTCCAGCGGGTGCCGGTGGGCGGGGGCGGGCTCGTGCCCAACCTGCTCAACGACAACCTGGCCGCCGCGGTGATCTACTCCCCGCTCAGCTACCAGGTCGTCTCGGAGGGCAAGGTGCGCGTGCTGATGGACTTCGCCACCGCGATGCCGCCGAACCTCATCGGGGGCTGGACCGCGACCGAGAAGAACCTGACCGAGCGGCGCCCCTTCATACAGAAGGGGCTCAACGCGCTCTACGGCGCGCTCGAGTACATGCGCAACAACCCCGACTACGCGATCAAGACCATCGCGAGCAACAACGAGCTGCCGATGGAGATCGCCAAGATGGAGTACGAGAAGACCTTCCTCCGCCTCTCCCAGGATGGGAAGATGACCCTCGCCTCCGTGCAGAAGGCCATGGACCTGGCCGCCGCGAGCGGGGTGAAGGACATGGCGCCCGCCGCCGAGGTCTTCATGAACATGCCGATCAGCCCGACCAAGCCGTAGCGACGGACGATGCGCCGGCACGAGCGGTTCATCGTCGCCGCCGGCGTCCTCGGCCTCCTGGGCCTGTGGGAGGCGCTGGCGCGCCTGGGACGGCTCGACGCGAGCCTCGCGCCCGCGCCGAGCACGATCCTGGAGGCGCTGGGCCGGCTCCTCCGGCGCCCCGAGGTGCTCCAGAGCCTCGGGGTCACCGCGTGGGAGGCGCTCGCCGCCTTCGTGATCGCGGTGCCGGTGGGGCTCCTCATCGGCTTCATCCTCGCGGAGGTGCCCGGCTTGGGCGGCCTCCTCCGGCCCCTCGTCAACTTCCTGTTCGGGGTGCCCAAGTCGATCTTCCTGCCCGTCTTCATCCTGGTCTTCGGGGTGAGCATCCCCCAGAAGATCGCGTTCGGGGTCTTCACCACCATCTTCGTGCTGATCATGGGCGGCATCGCGGCGGTGCAGTCGGTGCCGCCCGAGCTGGTCACGGTGAGCCGGGTGTACGGGGCGACCCGGCTCCAGGTCGTCCGCGAGATCTACCTGCCCGCGATGGCCCCGATCCTGCTCGAGTCGGCCCGCCTCGGCATGGTCTTCAACATCACCGCGGTGCTCCTGTGCGAGATCTACGGCGCGCGCGACGGCATCGGCTACCGCATCGCGGCGTGGGGCGAGAACCTCCAGATGCCCCAGCTCTACGCCGCGCTCGCGCTGGTGGCGGTGGCCGCGGTGGCGGTCAACGAGGCGCTGCGCCTGGTCGAGGCCCGCCTCGGCGCGTGGCGGCAGCGATCGTGACCCGTCCGCTGGTCGCGATCCGCGGGGTGTCGCAGCGCTTCGGCGCGGACGGGGCCGGGGTGCTCGCGCTGGACGCGATCGACCTCGACATCCCGGACGGCCAGTTCGTCTCGGTGGTCGGCCCCAGCGGCTGCGGCAAGTCCACGCTGCTCTCGCTCGTCGCGGGCCTGCGCGTGCCATCGAACGGCGCGGTCTTCTGCGACGGCGAGCCGATCACCGCGCCGATGCCCCGCAAGGTCGGGGTGATCTTCCAGGAGGCCAACCTCCTGCCCTGGCTCTCCGCGATCGACAACGTCGCGTTCCCGCTCAAGCTGCGCCGGGTGTCGAAGGGCGAGCGTCTCGAGGCGGCCGGGCGGATGCTCGCGCTGACCGGCCTCGCCGGCTTCGAGAGCCGCCTGCCGCACCAGCTCTCGGGAGGCATGAAGCAGCGCGTGGCGATCGCGCGCGGGCTCGTGCAGAACCCGGCGGTCCTCCTGATGGACGAGCCCTTCGCCTCCCTCGACGAGCAGACGCGCATGGTCCTGGGCGACGAGCTGCTACGCATCTGGTCGGAGACGCGCAAGACGGTGCTGTTCGTGACCCACAGCCTGAACGAGGCGGTGTACCTCGCCGATCGCGTGGTCGTGCTCAGCGCCCGGCCCGGGCGCGTGGTGGACGACGTGGCGGTCGACCTGCCGCGCCCCCGCAGCTTCGCGATGACCTCGAACGAGCGCTTCGGGATCTTGAAGGACCGGATCTGGCAGCACATCAAGCACGCGGAGCGCCGGTGACCGGCCTGCGCTGGGGCCAGGCCGCGCTCTACCTGGGCATCCTCGCGGCCTGGGAGCTGCTGCCGCGCGCGGGCGTCGTCCCGCGCCTCTTCGTGCCGCCGCTCAGCGAGGCGCTCGGCACCCTCGTCGCCGACCGGCGCGAGTACCTCGGCAGCCTGCCCACCACCTTCGGCGAGATCGCGGTCTCCTACGTCATCGTCTGCGGCGGCGGCATCCTCCTGGGCCAGCTCATCGGGGCCTCGGCGGCCGCGCGGCGGATGCTGCTGCCGGTGCTGCGCAGCGCGTACGCGGTGCCGCTGGTCGTGCTCTACCCGGTGATGATGGTGTGGTTCGGCCTGGGCTCGGAGTCGAAGATCGCCTTCGCCTCGATCTACGCCTTCATCCCGACCCTGCTCACCGCGGTGGCGGGCGTGGCCGCGCTGAACCCCGCGCTCGCCGAGACCGCCCGTGCCTTCGGCGCCACCCGTGCCCAGCAGATCCTCCACGTCTCCCTGCCCGCGAGCCTGCCGTCCATGGTGGCCGCGCTGCGGCTCGGGGGCGCGCTCGTGATCGTCGGGGTCATCGTGGCCCAGATGCTGGGCGCGGCCGACGGCCTCGGCTACCTCATCACCCGCCACCGCACGCTGCTCAACAGCCCCGGCGTCTACGCGGGCATCGTGCTCGTCCTCGGCATCACCGGCATGCACGAGATCGTCCTCCGCCGCCTGGAGCAGAAGGTGGCGGCCTATCGGCAGTCCTGACGCGAAGGAGGTCCAGGCCATGACCCAGCAGATCCTCGCCACCACGGTGGTCGGCAGCTACCCGCAGCCCGACTGGCTCGTCGACCGGGCCATGCTGTCCAAGGGCGTCCCGCGGGTGCGGATGCAGGCGATGTGGCGCGTGCCGGAGCCGCTGCTCGAGCAGGCGCAGGACGACGCCACCCTCGTCGCGATCCGGCACATGGAGCGGGCCGGGATCGACATCATCAGCGACGGGGAGATCCGGCGCGAGAGCTACTCGAACCGCTTCGCGACCGCGCTGGAGGGGGTGGACGCGGACCGGCCCGCCCTCATCACCGATCGCTACGGCAACCAGACACAGGTTCCCCGCGTGGTGGCCCGCGTGCGCCGGGTCCGCCCGGTGGAGCTGCGCGACATGCAGTTCCTCCGCCGCAACACCGACCGCCCGGCCAAGATCACCCTGCCCGGTCCCTTCACGATGGCCCAGCAGGCGCGCAACGAGTTCTACCGCGACGTGGAGGAGCTGGCGATGGACCTCGCGGCCGCGGTGAACATGGAGGCGCACGAGCTGCAGGCCGCGGGCGCCGACGTGATCCAGCTCGACGAGCCCTGGCTGCGCAACGATCCGGAGGGCGCCAAGCGGTACGCGGTGCCGGTGATCAACCGGGCGCTGGCCGGCCTCACCGTGCCGACCGCGCTCCATCTCTGCTTCGGCTACGCGGCGGTGGTGAAGCACCAGAAGCCCACCGGCTACTCGTTCCTGCCCCAGCTCGCCGGCACCACCGCGTGGCAGATCTCCATCGAGGCGGCCCAGCCCAAGCTCGACCTGGGCGTGCTCGCCGACCTCGCCGGCAAGTCGATCATGCTCGGGGTGATCGACCTGGGCGATCCCGCGGTCGAGACCACCGAGCAGGTCATGGCGCGCATCCGCGCCGGGCTCGCCTACGTTCCCGCGGACCGCCTGATCCCGGCGCCCGACTGCGGGATGAAGTACCTGCCCCGCGACACCGCGTTCGGCAAGCTCTGCGCGCTCAGCGCGGGCGCGCGCGCGGTCCGCGCCCAGCTCTAGGAGGAGGAGCCCCATGCCCGTGCTGCTGCTCGACGATCCCCGTCCCGGCGTCCGCCGGCTCACCCTGAACCGCCCGGAGAAGCGCAACGCGCTCAGCAACGAGCTGCGCGGCGCGATCCTCGACGCGCTGCGGGCCGCCGACGCGGACGCGGCCGTCCGCGTCTCGATCCTGCGCGGCGCCGGCCCCGCGTTCTCCTCCGGCTACGACCTCTCCGCGGACAACTCGGTGAACCAGCCCTACTACTCGCCGGGCGGCCCGGGCCAGTGGGCCCGGCACGTGGTGGACGGGTGGTTCACGATCTGGGACCTCGCCAAGCCGGTCATCGCCCAGGTGCACGGCTATTGCCTGGCCGGCGGCAGCGAGCTGGCCGCGTGCTGCGACCTGGTCTACGTGGCCGAGGACGCCCGCATCGGCTACCCGCCCACCCGCCTCATGAGCCCGCCGGACAACCAGTTCCACCCGTGGCTGATGGGCATGCGCACCGCCATGGAGATGTTCCTGACCGGCGACGCGATCACCGGCACCGAGGCGGCCGCGCGCGGCTTCGCCAACCGCGCGGTGCCGGCGGCGGAGCTCGAGCCGACCGTGCTCGGCGTCGCGGAGCGCATCGCGCTCGTGCCCACCGAGCTGTCCCAGATCAACAAGCGGGCGGTCCACCGGGCGATGGAGATCATGGGGCTGCGCGCGGCCATCCGGGCGGGCACCGAGCTGCAGGCGCTCGCGTTCACCACCGCGGCCAGCCTCCAGTACCGCGCTCAGTTCAAGCGCGACGGCGGGAGCGTGCGCGATCTGCTGAGCCAGCGCGACGCCGCCTTCGGCGACTACCGCGAGCGGGACCGAGACTAGGCGGGACCGACGAAGCCGATGTACGCGCCGCAGGCGTGGTCGGGAGCCACGAGGATCGCCTGCTCCCCGGTATTGCGGACCCCTCGGGCGGGCGACGGCACCCCGTTCGCGGCCAGGACGCGCGCGACCGCCTCGAGGCTCTTCACGCGGTGGAGCACCTGGAAGGGGCCGGGCCCGCGCCGGGCCAGCGCCTCCGCGGCGGGTCCGGGCTCGGCGGGCTGCGCCACCGTGAGCCCGGTGGGGCCGAGGTCGAACACCGCCATGTCGGCCTTGATCACCGCGCCCCGCTGGATCGCGGGCACCGGCAGCCCGAGCACGCGCGCGTAGGTCCGGGCGGCCGCGGCCACGTCCGGCACCGCGATGTACGCGCGCTCGACGCGCAGGACCCCGTTGGGATGGCTCCCCAGCCGGGCCGCGTGCGCTTTCCGCTCGGCGAGCGGCGTCAGGTGCTGGATGAAAAAGATCGGCAGGGCATCCCGCGGACCGAGGAAGGCGGCGCGCCAGCGCAGCTCCTGGCCTTCGAGCGTGCGCCGGCCCCCGTCGCGGATCTCGCCCACGTCCACCCCGCGCGCGCGCATCGCGGCCACGTCGGCGGCCAGGTCGTCGCTCTGCAGCGCCACGATCCGGAAGCCGCCGCCCTGATCCAGATAGCGGGCGAGGTCCGCGTCCGGGCTGCCGGGCACCACCGCGCTCCGATCGCGGATGCTCAGGATCTCGAGGTAGTCCTCGTCGTGGAAGGCGATCGCGTTGTGGGTCGGCCGGCCGGTGTGCGAGCCGCCGGGGTACACCGTGAACCCGAGGCGCGCATAGGCTTCGATGCCCTTGGCCAGGTCCGGCACGCAGATCATCGCGTGGTCGATGCGGGTCAGCACGGGCGCGCCCCTAGCATGCCTTGCAGGGCGGATAGTCGCGGCTGTACACCGGCAGCTTCAGGTACTCCTCCGGCTTGTAGCCCCAGAACTGCGAGATCGCCGGGAAGGTGTGGATCACGGTGTTCTGTAGCTCCCCGCCCCTGCGCTCGACCTTGCGGACGTAGATGCTCTGGATCGGATTGCCCCACTGGTCGAGCTTCACCGGCCCGCGCGGCGCGTCGGGGATCTCGACCTTTCGGAACGCGGCCATGAACTTCTCGCGGTCCTCCACGTTGCCCCCGACCACCTTCGCCGCCTCGTTGATCCAGCGCCCGCTCGTGTAGCAGGTCTCCGCGAAGTAGGACGGCACCTTGCCGTACTTCTTGCGGTAGTCCGCCACGAACTTCCGGTTGGCGGGCGTGTCGAGCGCCGCGCTGAACATGAGGGGCGTGACGTAGCCGAGCGTCTCGTCGCCGAAGTTCGGCAGGATCGACTCGTCCACGATCACCGCGCCGCCGATCACCGGGAGCTTCCCGTACAGCCCCGCGTCCCGGTACTGGGCCGGGAAGCGGAGCGAGGACGGTACGGCCAGGATGACGAAGGCCGCGTCGGCTTCGCGCTTGATCTGGCTGAGGTAGGGGGCCAGATCGTTGGTGCCGAGCGGCGCCCATAGCTTCTGGATGATCTGCCCGCCCGCTTCCTCGAAGCTCCGCTGGAAACCACCCACCACCTCGTAGCCGAAGGCGTAGTCGCTTCCGAACACCGCGACCTTCTTGTAGCCCAGGGTCTTCGCCGCGTATTCCCCGAACGGGTGCGAGGGCTGGCTCCCGGTCCACCCGAGGCGCACCACCCACTTCGAGGGCTTCCGCTGGGTGAGATCGTCGGCCGCGATCACCGGGAAGATGGTCGGCATCCGGTACTCATCGGCCTTCGGGGCCAGGGCGTAGCCGATGTGCGCGAACACCTCGCCCACCACCATGTCGACCTGATCGCTCTCGACGAACTTGCGGAACTTGGCGATGGCGGTGCCCGGGTTGCCCGCGGTGTCCTCGACGATCACCTCGACCTTCCGGCCCGCGATCTGGTGCCCCGCCTCCTCCAGGTACATCTCGAACCCGTTGACGGTGTCCCGCCCGACCTGGGCCGCGCCGCCGGTGAGCGGCGCCAGGAAGCCGATCTTGATCGGCTTCTTCGCCTGCGCGGCGGCGGGCGGCGCCGGCGCGACCCCGCCGGTCAGGAGCACCAGGCCCAGGAGCCAGATCGAGCACGCGTGTCGTGGGCGCATCGCTACCTCCCCGCCGAGATGCTGGATTCGCCGGCGGCCAGCCGGGCGAACTGGCGCTTCATGCCGTTGACCTGCGCGAGATACCGGGCGGCGTCGTGGTCGCCGCACTGCTGGCCCGGGGTGAAGCGGAAGCCGCGGCGCGCGTAGCCGTCGCCCGCGCCCTCGCCGCAGAGATGGATGATCGCGGCCAGGTCCTGCTTCTGCCGAAGGGTCGCGGTGATGATGCGACGGCGGTCCAAGGTTCGGGCGACCATGCGGTCGAGCATCGCCGAGGTCAGCTCCACCGCGTGGCTCGGCAGCACGCGGGTGTAGAGGCCCCGGAACCAGCACTCGTCCTCGGCCACCACGTGATCACGCACGCAGAAGCGCTTCGCCTCCCGGAAGGTGGGATCGGTGATCTGGTACATGCCGACCGCGCTCGAGGCGGGACGGTACACCTCGAACGGGTGCCACGCCACCTGCCAGCGCCAGTAGGTACGGGCCACCGGATCGCCCGCGCCCTCGACCTGGGCGAGCGCGGCGAGCAGCTCGGGGCTGATGGTGGCGGTCGCGTGGCGGCGAAAGAGCGGCTCGTAGCTCCGCCAGGTCTCGGCGGGCGCCTTGGTGAGCGTGCCGCTCACCGGGAAGAACAGCTCGCTCGGCTTGCGGATCACCTGGTACGTCCAGTTCGCCGCCGACCAGACGATCACGAGCGCGACCGCGAGCGCCGCGAGGCGCACCGCGAGCGGCGCCGCGAGCAGGAGGCGGCCCGC
>DATFGS010000220.1:0-7008 GCA_035249225.1 Candidatus Methylomirabilota bacterium
GCCTCCCCCGCCGACAGCTCGATCAACTCCTGCCCTCCCGCCCCTCCCGGCGCCGCCGCCACCGCCAGAATGATTCCCCCGATCGCCCACCGCGCGACCCGACGCCCGATGGTTTGCATGCGGGGATTCTGTCATACTCGGGTGCAATCCGGCGCGAAAGGAGCGGCTTCCGATGGCGCGAGCGAGTCTGAACGACATCGAGATCGATTACGAGGCGACCGGAGCCGGACCCGTGGTGCTCCTGAGCCACGGCTACTCCGCGACCCGCCGCATGTGGGACGATCAGCATCGCGTGCTCGGCGACCGCTACCGCGTCATCAGCTGGAGCATGCGCGGGCACGGGGCGACCGAAAGCCCGACGGATCCAGCACGGTACTCGGCCTCGCTCACCATCGCAGACATGCGGGCCCTGCTCGGACACCTGGGGGTGGAGCGGGCGGTCATCGGCGGGCTCTCCCTCGGCGGGTACGCCTCGCTCGGCTTCGCGCTCGAGCATCCGGAGATGACGCGCGCGCTCGTGATCTGCGACTCCGGCCCCGGCTACCGCAACGCGGACGCGCGCGAGACGTGGAACGCGCGGGCCCGCGAGCGCGCGGTGGCGCTCGAGACGCGCGGCCTGGACGCCCTCGGCCAGAGCCGCGAGGTCCGGGAATCGGCGAGCCTCCACCGCTCGGCGCAGGGCCTGGCCCACGCCGCGCGCGGGATGCTCGCGCAGGAGGGCTCGCGGGTGATCGACGGGCTCGCGGGCATCCGGGTGCCCACCCTCATCATCGTGGGGGATCAGGACCAGCCGTTTCTCGCGCCCTGCGAGTACATGGCGAAGAAGATCCCCGGGGCGAGGCTCGAGGTGATCCGGGGCGCCGGGCACTCCTCGAACCTCGACCAGCCGGAGGCCTTCAACCGCGTGCTGCTCGACTTCCTCGACACGCTCTAGTCGGAGGGGGCCTCGACGGCCCCCTCCGAGCCTGGTGCGGTCGTCGGGGTTACTGGACCGGGGAGAAGGCGGCCGGCATCATGATCTTGTTGGCCATGGTGAGCAGGGTGTCGCTCCCGCCCGGAGGCGGCCACACCCCCATCTCCCGCGCCTTGGCCCGCACCGCGGTCCGCTCGTCCATGCTCTTGTAGGCCCAGATGTGGATGAATCGGTTGGCCTCGCCGTGCTCGACGTGGCCGGCGAGCGCGATCGGCGACATCTTCACGCGCTCCTCGATCTTCGACTCCCAGCGCTTGATCAAGTCCGGGAGCGTACCCGCCTTCATGGCGTAGTAGCGCATCTCGAAGAATGGGCCCATCTTGCCGGGCTTGAGGTCGGGCAGGAACGGAAACGGCACCACGATCTCCGACTGCATGGTCTCGATGAACTCGGCGATCTTGGGCGGCCAGCTGCCCGCCTTCACCGCCTCCGCGCGCAGGCGGTTGCGCTCGCCGATGTTCTCGTACGGCCACACGTGGATGATCTCGTTCAGTGGCCCGATCTCGGTGTGCCAGAACGCGGCGAGCGGCGAGATCTTCTTGCGGTTCTCGTAGGCCTCGCCGAAGCGCTTCTCCACCTCGGGGAGGCTGCCCACCTTCACGCGGTACGTGCGGATTTCGTAGATCATGACTCCACTCCTTTCCCACTGCGGGGGAGCTGCAGGCGCTGCGACTGGGCCGTCGCTACTGGGCCGTCCATCCTCCGTCGATCACCAGCTCGCTCCCGGTGACGAACGACGACTCGTCCGAAGCGAGGTACAGCACACCGTAGGCCACCTCGTCCGGCTCGCCGTAGCGGCCGAGCGGGATGCGCGAGACCATGTACTCGTAGTGCCCGGGATCGCCGCGGCGCGCCTCGGTCATCGGGGTCACGATCGGCCCGGGATGCACCGAGTTGGCGCGGATGCGCTCGCGCGCGTACTGCACCGCGGTCAGCTTGGTGAGCGTGCGCACCGCGCCCTTGCTGGCCTGATACTGCGGGCTGCTGCGCTCGAGCCCGACCATTCCGAGCTGCGAGGAGATGTTGACGATCGAGCCGCCGCCGGACCGGCGCATCGCCGGGATCGCGGCCTTGGTGCCGAGGAAGACGCCCTTGGCGTTGACGTCCATGCCGTGATCCCACGCCTCGGACGTGGTGTGCTCGAGCAGGCTGCCCCCGCCCACCCCCGCGTTGTTCACGAGCACGTCGAGCCGCCCGAAGCGCGACACCGCGGTGGCCACCGCGCGCTCCCAGTCCGCCTCGCTCGTCACGTCGAGGCGCACGTAGACCGCCTCCCCGCCCTTGCTCGCGATCTCCGCCTCGACCCGCTTGCCCTCCGCGTCGAGGATGTCGCCCAGGACCACGCGGGCGCCCTCGCGCGCGAACAGGATCGCCTCCGACGCGCCCATGCCGCGCGCGCCCCCGCTGATCAGGGCCACCTTCCCGGCCAGTCTCACTTGGTGCCGAAGAGCCGGTCGCCCGCGTCGCCCAGGCCGGGGACGATGTAGCCGTGCTCGTTGAGGTGGCTGTCGATCGCCGCGGTGTAGACCGGCACGTCGGGATGCTCGCGGTGGAAGTGCTCGAGGCCCTCCGGGCAGGTCAGCAGGCAGACGAACCGGATCGAGCGCGGCGAGGTGGCCTTCACCCGGTGCACCGCGGCGACCGCCGAGTTGCCGGTGGCGAGCATGGGATCGAGCACGACCGCGTCGCGCTCCCGCATCTCGTGCGGCACCTTGAAGTAGTACTCGACCGCCTCGAGCGTCTTCGGGTCGCGGTAGAGGCCCACGTGGCCCACGCGGGCGCTCGGGAGGATGCGGAGCATGCCGTCGAGGAGCCCGTTGCCCGCGCGCAGGATCGAGATCAGCACGATCTTCTTGCCGTCGAGGAGCCGGATCGTGGTGGGCCCCACCGGGGTCTCCGCAGGAACCTCGTGGGTGGGCAGCTCGCGCGTCACCTCGTAGGCCAGCAGCATGCTGATCTCGGCGAGCAGGCTGCGGAACTCCGACGTGCTCGTCTCGCGCTTTCGCATGAGGCCGAGCTTGTGCTGCACGAGCGCGTGGCCGATGACGACGACGTGGTCCAGGGTCAAACCATCTCGAGCTGCGAGCGGCCCCACGTCACGTCCACCTCGCGGGCCGGGCTGACCGGGGCCGGGCCCTCGTCGGGCGCGGTCGGCCCCTCGCCGGCCACGGTGGTGCGGTGCATGACCCGGCGGTACTTCGACTCGTCCCAGGGGCGGCCCCGGTGGAGCATGCAGCGGTTGTCCCACATCACGAGATCGCCGACCCGCCAGCGGTGCGTGTAGACCAGCTCGGGCCGGGTACAGGACTCCCGCAGCTCGCGCAGGAGCGCGCGCGCCTCCGCGGTGGGCATGCCCACGATCTCGCACGCGTGCGAGCCCACGTAGAACGCCTTGCGTCCGTTCGCGGGATTGTCGCGGACCAGGGCCTGCCGCACCGGCGGCACCTGGGCCGCGTGCTCGGGCGGCATCAGCCCGTCGTCCACGAGCCCCCGCGAGTACACGAAGCTGTGGATCGCCACCTTGCCCTCGAGGAA
The DNA here is from genome assembly GCA_035249225.1 of Candidatus Methylomirabilota bacterium. Classification (GTDB taxonomy): domain Bacteria; phylum Methylomirabilota; class Methylomirabilia; order Rokubacteriales; family CSP1-6; genus CAMLFJ01. Next base: position 3,509 of record DATFGS010000220.1, read on the forward strand.
GCGCTGCATGTCCACCGGCAGGTGGTCGTAGCCCACCCGCATGCTCGCGAACTGGGTCTCGCCGCCCTCCGGCGGGATCTCCCGGGCGGAGAGCAACGACGCGTGCGCGGGCACCTTCTTGAACGAGCTGTCGGTGTGCCACATCTGATTGCCCGCGTTGAAGAGATTGCGCTTGTCGCCGGCCGGGATCAGGCGGCCCTCCCCGTCCACGTTGGAGAGGTTCGAGATCTGGGGCGGGGTGCTCGCCAGGGTGTTGATGCTCCGGATGGTCGTCTCGAGCGGCCCGAAGCGCCGGCTGAACGCGACCTGCTCCTCGTCGGCGAGAGACTGTCCCCGGAAGAGCAGCACCGAGTGCTCGTCGAGCGCGGCGACGAGCTCCTGGAACACGGGCTCCTCCACCGTCTTGACGTCGACGCCCACGATCTCGACTCCGAACAGGGGGTGGAGCGTCCTCGTCGTCAGTGACATCGCGTGCCCTCCTCCGGGGGCCCGATCATAAGCGAGCCGGTCGGGGGCCCGCAACCGCTTGCGCCCCCGGGCCCGGCGGGTATGCTCTCTCTCGGGAGGCTCCACCATGTCGACCGTCTCGTCCCCGATCAGCATCGTCATCGACCGCCTGGCGGGAGGTCCCACCGCGCCCGCGGCCGGCGGCGCCACCCCGCTGCGCACCCGCGTCGCCGAGGTCGTCGCGCAGATGGGCCCGGCCCCCTGGTCGCGGCGCATCATCGCCGACGAGCGCAACCTGGTGACCCTCATCGCTTCGCCGCCGGGCGGCGGCAACCGGCCGCACTGGCACCGCGAGTTCGACGAGTGGTGGGTGGTGCTGGCGGGGCGCCTGCAGTGGGAGCTGACCGGCGGCGTGGTGGTGAACGCGGCCAAGGACGACATCGTGTGGGTGCCGCGCGGCGCGGTGCACCATATCAGGAACGTGGGGACCGAGCTGTCGCTGCGCCTGGCGGTGGCGATGCCGCCCGCCTGGCACTTCTATCACCCGTGCGAGCAGTGCGGATTCGCCGACGACGGCCCCCGCGAATGGTGTGCGTGACCGGAGGGCGTCTTGCGCAGGCCGTCGGGGCTGCTTATGCTGTGGCGCACCTCGCATCACCAGGCACCGGGGCACTGAAAGGGGAGCGGCTATGACGACGGCAGCGGGTCCCTCTCACGTCTACGTTGGAGCGGCGAAGTGGACCGGCGGGAGCAAGAGCGGGGTGTTCCGGCGCGGGGACGGCGACGCGCGCTGGGAGCTCTGCAACAAGGGCCTCCCGGACGACGTGCACGTGCAGGCGATCACGGTGCACCCGACCAACCCCGACGTGGTGTACGTGGGCACCCAGAACGGGCCCTACCGGAGCGTGGACCGCGGCGAGCGCTGGGAGCGCCTGCCCTTCCCCGAGGACGGCGGCCAGGTCTGGTCGATCACGGTGCACCCGAAGAACCCGCGCACGCTCTTCGCGGGGACCTCGCCGGTGGGGATCTACCGCAGCGACGACGAGGGCGCCTCGTGGCGGAAGCTGCCGAACGCGGTGCAGCCCGAGCGCGTGAAGATGCCGTTCGCGTGCCGGGTCATGCGCATCGAGATCGATCCCGTGAAGCCCGACCACATCTTCGCCGCGCTCGAGGTGGGCGGGGCCATGCGGAGCCTGGACGGGGGGGTGACCTGGACCGACTGCAGCGCCGATCTCGTGAAGCTCTCGGAGCTGCCGCATCTCAAGAGCCGCATCGTGAGCGACAGCGAGATGGAGGGCATGCTGGACGGCCACGCCCTCTGCGTGAGCGCGGCGGCCTCCGGCACCGTGATCCTCGCCCTGCGCATGGGCCTCTTCCGCAGCACCGACGACGCCGCGCACTGGAAGGACATGGAGGTCGGCCGGTTCTCGCCGCTGACCTACAGCCGCGACATCCGCGTCTCCCCGCAGGACCCCCGCGTGCTCTACGCGTGCCTGAGCCCGGCCGCGCGCAGCGAGGACGGCTCGGTCTACCGGAGCGCGGATCTGGGCGAGACCTGGACGCGCTTCGACCGCGGCGTGAAGGCGGAGAGCACGATGATGGGCGTGGCGCTGCACCCGCGCGACGCCAGTCGCGTCTACTGCGTGAGCCGCACCGGCCAGGTCTTCGGCACCGAGGATGCCGGGCAGACCTGGCGCGAGGAGCGGCTGCCCGACGGGGTCGGCGACGTCTACGCGATCGCCTGCGGGTGAAGGGCCCCCGCCCCCGCGGGGGACGTGAGGTCGCGCACGAAGCAGCGCACGTCGCCCAGGTGCTCGTAGTGCTCGGTGTGGGCCGGCAGCTCGGCCGCGTCGAGCCCGAGTGACCGCAGCACCGGCTCGGTGAGGAGCGCGTAGCCGCCCTTCCGTCCGACGCCGTTCTTCAGCAGCCGGTGCACGAGAATCACCGCGGTGCCGGTCACCCGGTTCCGCCCGCCCACCGTGTGCCGCAGGAACGGCCCGTGGTGGACCACCATCTTCAGGTCGAGCCTGCCGGTCTGCTGGCAGGCCCCGCAGGAACAGGTCTCCGCGGCCTGCATCGCCCGCTGCCGCGCCTTGAAGGCGGCGAAGGCATCGTCCAGCACCTCGAGCAGCCGGGCCCGGGGGAGCACCGCGCCTTCCCCGCCGAGCGCGAATACCGCGTCGCCCTCGATCTCCTGGATCTCGAGCGGCGGCGAGAGATGGCCGACCACCTCGTCGAGCAGCGCCGCGATGATGTCGGAGCCGTGCTCGAGCTCGGTGGTGGTCACGAAGGCGGTGAAGCCGGAGACGTCGGCCAGGATCAGGAAGCCGTGGTCCGTTCGGTTGTTCATGCCCTGAAGACACCGCGCCAGGGCAGATGTGAAACGGGCGACGTGCGGCCTAAGTCCGCTCCAGGATGTGCAAACCTCGGCCGCGGTCGATCAGATACAGGAGGCCCCGGCCGTCGACCTCCACGTCGTTGCTGGAGACGCGGGCGTGGCCGGCGGGCGGCTCGGGCAGGAAGTGGGCGACCTCGCGCGGGGCGTGCGGATTGGCAACGTCCACGACGCGGAGGCCATGGGCGAACCAGGCCACCGGGATGTCCGTGCCGGTCACCCGCTCGCAGGGCTGGTGGCAGCCGGTGAATTCGGGCTGCGGGTCGCCGCTCACGCCCGGAACCTGGAACGTCGAGATCGGCACCGGGTGGCGCTCGTCGGTGATGTCCACCAGCCACATGAACGACGGTGGCCCCGGGGCGGTCTTGGCCACGTCCTCGTCGGCGGCCAGCATGATCCGGCGACCGTGAAGCGGGAACGGCAGCGGCAGCGCGGTGTGGGTCGGCGTGATGTAGGGCGGGCTCCAGTCGAGCCCGGACACGAAGCGGGGCTTGCTCATGTCCTCGATGTCGAGGATCACGAAGCCGCCGTGCCAGTAGCTCACGTAGAGCCGGTTGCCCGCGCGGATCGGATGGTGGCAGCGATGATGCCGCCCCGACCAGCCCGGCGTCTCCCCGCCCCCGGTCCACTGCCCCGGCATCCACCAGCGTCCGACTTC
>DATFGS010000221.1:0-7115 GCA_035249225.1 Candidatus Methylomirabilota bacterium
GACGTCACGGGCCGGCTCCGCGTCGGGCTCATCGTGATCGGCGTCCTGCTCTTGCTCTACCTCTCGACGACCATCGTCCCCGCCGGCCACGTGGGCGTGCAGGACTTCTTTGGCCGCGTCTCCGACCGGGTCCTCGCCCCCGGCATCAACCTGGTGATGCCGGGGACCCGCGTGATCAAGTTCAGCGCCCAGACCCGCGAGCTCAAGGAGTCGGCGGCCGTGCCCACCTCCGAGGGGCTCGTCGTGAATCTCGAGGTGTCGCTCCTCTTTCGCCTGAAGCCTGACGCCGCCGCGCGCATCTACAAGACGGTGGGACGCCGCTTCGAAGAGGTGGTGGTCGATCCTCAGCTCCGGTCGGCGATGCGCGATGTCACCGCCGAGTACGAGGCCAAGTTCCTCTATTCCTCCTCCCGGGAGCTCGTTGCCCAGAACATCTTCAAGCACATGCAGGTGGCGCTCGCTCCGCGTGGCATCGAGGCCGAGCAGGTACTGCTGCGGGCCATCAACCTGCCTCCGCTGCTCACCGCCGCCATCCAGGAGAAGCTTCAGGCCGAGCAGCAGGCGCAGCGTATGCGCTTCGTGCTCGACCGCGAGCGTCAGGAAGCCGAGCGCAAGCGGGTGGAAGCCCAGGGCATCGCGGACTTCCAGAGCATCGTGGCCAAGGGCATCAGCGCGGAGCTCCTCAAGTGGAAGGCAATCGAGGTGGCCCACGAGCTTGCCAAGAGCCCGAACGCAAAGATCATCGTGCTCGGGGACAAGAGCGGCCTGCCCATCATCCTGAGCGACAAGTAGGTCCCCCACCCTCCCCTCTCCCGCCCGAGGGGGGAGAGGGGAGCGGGCAGGGTGAGGGAGCCGGTGCGACGCTAGCCGACCCGGCGCATCCTCTTGCGGACCTGGGCGGCGGCCTCGTCGACGACCGCGTCGGACTTCATGCCCTTGATGTTGCGCATCGCGAGCATCCAGCCGGCCAGGTTCTCGTTGTGGTAGAGGCCGATGTGCTGGTTCAGCTCACGACCGTCCCAGTAGTAGAGCGGCACGCCTTTGGTCCAGATCGAGTCGAGGAACTTCAGCACGTCCATCCGCTTCTGGATCACCGGGTTGTCCTGGTACCTGGCCGAGTGCAGCATCTGCCGGCTCGCCGGGATGATGTGCAGCGGCACCGCGTGGTACCAGCTGATGACGTCGGGGTGCTTCATGAAGAACGTGACGTACTTCTTGGCCCCGTCCACGTTCGACTTCTCCAGGATGTGGAAGCCCTGGATCGACAGGTAGTACGCGTCGGTCACCTTCTTCGGCAGCTCGAAGGGCATGGTGGCGTCGGCGATCTTGGGGTTGTTGGCGATCGTCTGGTCGAGCAGCCGCGAGCCCACGTACCAGGACGACGCGGCCTTCTCGGTGAAGTAGGTGGACATCAGCTCGCCCCAGTTGTAGGTGCTGGCCTCGGGCGAGAACTTGTGCAGCTCGTTCAGGTAGTCGAGCGTCTCGATGGCGCGCTTCTTCTGGTTGCCTCGGTCGAGCGCCACTTCGTATTCCTTCTTGCCCGCGTTCCACTCGAACCAGTGCACGTCGTTCTTCATGAACATGGTCTCGAGCAGCAGCGTGGAGGCGCCGGTCTCCGCGGAGGGCACGATGCAGCCATACATGTTCGGAGGGTCGTTGAGCGCCTTGGCCGCCTTGAGGTAGTCGTCCCAGCTCTTCGGCGCCGCCACCTTCTTGGCGTCGAAGAGGTCCTTGCGGTACCAGCCGTAGGTGAACTGCTGGCTGGTCGGGATGGACCGGTCCGCGCCCTTGTAGATCATTCTGAGATTCTCGGCGGTGCCTCCGGTGGCCTTGAGCACGTCGCCCACGTCGGCGAGCTGGTTCTCCATCGCCAGGTTCATGGCCTGCCCGGCGCCGTACCAGACGATCTCCGGCGGGGTGCCCGCGGCGATCAATGTCGCCACGCGCTTGGCGATGTTGGCGAACCCGGGATACTCCATCACCACCTCGATCCCGGTCTCCTTCTTGAAGTCCGCGTTGATCTTGTCGTAGACCGCGATGGCCTTCGGGTTGGACTCCTCGGACACGAACAGCACCTTGTTCTTGTCCTGGCCCCGGGCCGTCTTCACGAGCACCTGCGGGGCCACCGCGGCCGCGCCCGCGACGGCGGCGCCCTTCACGAACGTCCGGCGATCGATGAACATGGTCACTCTCCTCGTGGTGATGCTGGTTGGGCAGCCAGCGCGCGCGCCTTGAGCGCCGCGCGATCGATCTTGTTCGTCCCTGCCAGCGGCAGCTCGGGGACGAGGAATACTTGCCGCGGATGCTGGTACGCCGGGCCGTGGGCCAGCGCCCACTCCTTCACGGCCTGCTCGCTGAGCCCGGAGCCCGCCCGCGCGACCACGAAGGCCACCGGCACCTGGCCCTTCAGCTCGTGATCCACCGGCAGCACCGCGGCCTGCAGCACGTCCGGGTGCCGCTCGAGCGTGCCCTCCACGTCGCCCGGGTAGACGTTCTCGCCGCCGCACACGAACATGTCGTCGGTGCGGCCGACGAAGTAGTAGAAACCGTCGGCGTCGCGGCGGCAGACGTCGCTGGTGTCGAACCAGCCGTCCTTCAGGCGCCGCGCCGTCTCCTCCGGCAGGTTGTGATAGGCCGCCATCACGCCCGGGTTGCGGGTGAGCAGCACGCCCTCGTCGGGCCCGGGGTCCAGGCGGATCTCGCAGCCCTCGAGCGGGTAGCCGATGGAGGTGGCCGGGCGCGGCTTGCCCTGGGGGTGATTGGCGAACATCACCGGGCCCGCCTCGGTCACGCCGTAGCCGTTGCTGGCGGCGGCGTTGGGGAACGCGCGGTGGAGCGCCTCGAAGAGCGCGGGCGACGCGGGCGCGGAGCCCACGCCGATGAAGCGCACGGAGCTCTTGTCGGTCTTCGCGAGCGCCGGGTCGTTGAGGATCAGGTGGAACATGGTCGGCACGCCGGAGAGGCGCGTGACCTTGTAGCGGCCGATGGACTCCACGTAGAGGCGCTGGTCGAAGCGGGCCAGCAGCACGAGCGAGGCGCCCGCCGCCATGCCGACCTTGGTCCACACGAGCGCGTTCTTGTGGTAGAGCGGGGCGGCGACCAGCACGCGGTCCTCGGGGACCATGCGGCGGGCCCGGACGAGCGCGTCGATCTGCCAGGCCTGGCCGGCGTGGGTCAGCAGCACGCCCTTCGGGCGGCCGGTGGAGCCGGAGGTGTAGGGCTGGAGGCAGATGTCGTCCGGCTCGGGGGCGACGGCGGTGAACGGGCCGGGCTCGAGGAAGTCCGCGTAGCCGGCGTCGAAGTCTACTGTGGGGACGTCGGGGGCGACCTTTCTGTGAGGGGCGTCCACGAACAGCAGGGACAGGTTGGCGTCCCTGGCGATGAACGCGAGGGCTTCGGCGGGGAGCTTGATGTTGAGCGGGACCGGGATCGCGCCGGCGCGCATCGTGCCGTACAGCGCCTCGATGTACTCCGTGCGGTTCAGCGCGAGGATGCCGACGCGGTCGCCGCGGCCGAGGCCGCGGGCGGCGAGGCCGGCGGCTACTGCGTCGCAGCTGGCGTCTAGCTGGGCGTAGGTGACCTCGCGAGGAGTTGCGGGCCTGGAGAGGTCCACGATGGCGATGTGGCTTCGCCCCTCACCCTGCCCTCTCCCGTTAGGGGAGAGGGTGGAGCCGACGTTAAAGCTCACTGGCCGCGAGCTCCCCCTGCGCCTTGTTCGGCCAGTAGCTCATCGACCGATCGCGGTAGATGGCCGTGGCCTTCGTGAAGTGCTCGTGCGCTTCCGCGGCCGCGCCGGCTCGCTGGCAGAGCCGGGCGAGACCCGCGTGGCAATGAGCCGCCAGGGGGTGCATGCCCAGCTGGTCGGCCAGGGCGAGCGCTTCGTCGAAGAGCTGCCCGGCCCGATTGTCGGCGAGGCCGCGCCTTGCCGCAATCTCGGCCCCCACCCGAAGCGCCTGCGCCTCCGCAGGGCGCTCGCCCAGCCGGCGGGACTGGGCGAGCGCGCGCCGCGCTGCTTCCTCCGCCTCTGCGAGCCGGGACGCCAGCAGATATGCCTCGGCCAGGCCGGCGCGCCACTCGCAGAGGCCGATCCCGTTCTCGGTGGCGTCGGGCGCGGTCACGGTCTCGAGCAGCCGGACACCGCCCTCGACGTCGCCCTGCAACGCTCTGGCGTACCCGATGGCTCCGAGGACCTGGCCTTGCCACACGGTGACCGCGGCGTCGTTCGCGATCGTCTCCGCGCGCTCCAACCAGGACAGGGCGCCGGCCAGGTCGCCACGGTGGAGCCTGGCATAGCCCAGACTCCAGGTGGCCGCGACGATGTCGCCCGGGTAGCCCGCGGCCTCCGCGATGCGCACGCCCTCCTGGGCCAGGGCGTCCGCGGCGTCGAACTGGCCGCACGGCGCCATGCCCATCGCCAGCCAGGCGCGCGCACTCACCGCATAGAAAGCGCCGAACCGGCCTTCCAGCCACGCACCGCTCAGCGCGGCCACGTTCGCGGAGAGCAGCTCGCACGAACGGGCATAGTCGCCCAGCGAATGGTGGATCATCCCGAGGAAGTGCCGCGCATCGACCTGGACGCGGAAGTCGTCGAGCTCGGTACCCAGCGCCAGCGCACGCTGCGCCGTATCGAGGGCGAGCGCATAGTCGCCCAGCATCCAGTGGGCGGAGCTCATGTGCCCCCACAACCGGGCCAGCCACTTGCGGTCGCCCAGCCGCTCGGCCAGGGGTCGCGCGGCCTGCAGATGCTCGAGACCGCGCCGCAGCTGCCCGGACACCCACAGCGCGTTGCGCAGATCGAGCCGCACGTCCACCGCCCGCTCCAGATTCGGCGGCGTCTCGGGCAGCCGCTCCAGCACGGCCAGCGCCTGCTCGAAGCTGACGATCGCCTCGGGGTAGGCCGAGTGCCCGGCCGCCTTGACCCCCGCCTGATGGGCGTAGATCGCCGCCTCGTCCCACAGCTCGCCGCGGAGCGCGTGGTGGGCGAGCTTCTCCACCTGCTCGGCCAGCCGGTCGGCGTGGATCTGCTCGATGGCCCGGACGATCGCGCCGTGGAGGCTGCGGCGCCGATCGTGTAGCAGGCTGCCGTAGGCCACGTCGTGCGTGAGCGCGTGCTTGAACGTGTACTCCAGGTCCGGGAAGAGGCGCGCCTCGTAGAGGAACTCGGCCGCCTGCAGCTGCGCGAGCCCCTGCTGCAAGCCGTCCTCGCCGAGACCGGCGATCGCGCGCAGCAAGCTGAACGGCACGTCCTTGCCGATCACCGCGGCGGCCTGCAGCAGCCGCTTGTCCTCCACGGGCAGGCGGTCGATGCGCGCCGCGAGAATCGCCTGCACGGTGGCCGGCACCTGCGCCGCTTCCACCGGGCGGGTGAGCCGATACGCGGCCCGCTCGCCCGCCAGCGCCCCGGTCTCCGCCAGGCTCCGCACGCTCTCCTCCAGGAACAGCGGGTTGCCGCCGGTCCGGGCGGCGAGCAGCGCCTTGAGCGGCCGCACGCTCGCGTCGCCGCCCAGCAGCGCGTCGAGCAGATCGCTCGCCGTCTCCGCGGGCAGGGCGTCGAGCCGCATCTGCATGTAGTACGTCTTGCCGCCCCAGCCGTGACGGTACTCCGGCCGGTAGTTCACAAGCAGCAGCATCCGCGCCGCCGGAATGCTCTCGACGAGCGCGTCGAGCAGCGCCTGCGTCTCGCCGTCGATCCAGTGCAGATCCTCGAACACGACGACCACCGGCTGCACCTGCGCCTCGCGCAGCAGCAGCCGCTTCACCGCGTCGAGCGTGCGCTGGCGGCGCTGCGGCGGATCGAGCCGGGCCCACTGCGCATCGTCGCCCGGCACGTCGAGCAGGGCCAGCAGGGCGGGCAGCGTCGGCTCCAGCACGCGGTCCAGCGCCAGCAGCTTGCCGGTGGCCTTCTCGCGAATGTCGCGCGGGCTGTCCCGGTCGGTGATCCGGGCGTAGCCCTTCAGCAGATCGATCACCGGCAGGTAGCTCGTCGCCTTGCCGTACGAGACCGAGCTGGCCTCCAGGACCAGCCAGCCCTGCGCGTGATGCGAGCGCGTGAACTCGTAGACGAGGCGAGACTTGCCCAGGCCCGGGTCGCCGGTGATCGCCGCCACCTGGCCGTGTCCGTCCGCGGCCCGGCGGAGCGCCCGCCGCAGCTGCTCCATCTCGGGGTCACGGCCGACGAAGCGCGCCAGCCCGCGCGCCGCCGCGGCCTGCAGCCGCGAGCGCACCTCGCTCGCGCCGCGCAGCTCGTAGACCTCGACCGGCGCGGCCAGGCCCCTCACCGCCATCGGCCCCAGCGCCTTCACCTGCACGAAGCCCTCGGCCAGCGCCACCGTCTCGGGCGCGAGCAGGATCGCGCCGGGATCGGCGAGCTGCTCCATGCGCGCGGCGAGGTGCGTGGTCTGCCCGACCGCGGTGTAGTCCATGTGCAGGTCCGAGCCGATCGTCCGCACGACCACCTCGCCGGAGTTCAGCCCGACGCGGATGCGCACCGCCACGCCGTGGTCGCGCCGCACGCCTTCGGCGTGACGCGTCACCGCTTCCTGCATCCGCAGCGCGGCGTAGCACGCCCGCACCGCGTGGTCCTCGTGAGCCAGCGGCGCGCCGAACAGCGCCATGATCCCGTCGCCCATCACCTGGTTCACCGTGCCCTCGTAGCGGTGCACCGCGTCCATCATGTGCTGCAGCACCGGGTCGAGCAGCCGGCGCGCGTCCTCGGGGTCGCGGTCGGCAAGCAGCTCCATCGAGCCCTTGAGATCGGCGAAGAGCACGGTGACCTGCTTGCGCTCGCCCTCCAGCGCGCTCCGGGAGGTCAGGATCTTCTCGGCAAGGTGCCTGGGCGTGTACTCCTCGGGGGAGGCGAACCCCGAAGAGGCTTGTCGCGACTGGGCGGAGGCCTCGCCGACACGCGCGCCGCACTTTCCGCAGAAGGCGAACCCTTCGGGATTCGCGAAACCACAGGACGGACAGGGGACCGCGAGCTTCGCGCCGCAGCGCCCGCAGAACGCCATCGCGGGCGGATTCTCGAAGCTGCACCGCGGACAGGTCATGCGCTAGGCTCCGTGCGCTGGCCCACTATTCCATGACCTGGTCCGCCCGCGCGAGCACCGAGGCCGTCA
>DATFGS010000222.1:0-3132 GCA_035249225.1 Candidatus Methylomirabilota bacterium
CCGGCCGCCCGGAGGCGGGCGATGGTACCGTCGCCGTAGCTCAGGAGCTCGCGGAGGATCTGGTCCGTGTGCTCGCCGAGCTTCGGGGCCCGCGCGGGGTGGCGGATCTCGCCGTCGGTGCGCAGGGGGCTCCGCACCTCCTTCAGGGGCCCGAAGTCCGGGTGCTCCACCTCCACGATCATATCGCGCGCCGCCACCTGCGGATCGGCCAGGGCCTGGCGCACGTCGTTGACCGGCGCGCACGGCACCCGGCCCCGCAGACGGTCGAGCCACTCCTCGGTGGTGCGGGTGGCGAAGCGGGCCTGGAGCAGCGGGATCAGGGCGTCCTTGTGCGTGAAGCGGTCGGGGAAGGTGCGAAAGCGCGCATCCTCGGCCAGGTCCGGCACGCCGAGGATCTCGACCAGGTCGCGCCAGAACTTGTCCTTGTTGCAGAAGATCACGATCCAGCCGTCGCGGGTGGGGAAGTTCTGCGCGGGCACGAGGGTCTGGTGCGCCGAGCTCGGGGTGCGCTCCGCGATCCAGTCGCGGTTGAGCGTCCACACTGCGAAGTAGGACAGCATGCTCACCGCGGTGTCGAGGAGGGAGACGTCCACGTCGCGGCCCACCCCGGTGCGCTGGGCGTCGAAGAGCCCCACCATCAGGCCGACCATCGCGGCGTAGCCGCCCGCGAAGTCGATGACCGAGACCCCGCACTTGCCGGGGGGGCCGTCGGGCTCGCCGGTCACCGCCATGTAGCCCGCGTAGCCCTGCACCAGGTAGTCGAAGGCGGGCTCGGCCGCGCGCGGGCCGGTGCGACCGTAGCCGGTGAGCGAGCAGCAGACTATCTTGGCGTTCACCTCACGCAGGACGGCGTAGGTCAGGCCGAGCTTGTCGGGCAGGTCGCCGCGGGCGTTGTTGAAGACCGCGTCCGACACCCGCACGAGATCGTGAAAGACCGCCTGCCCGTCGGGATGCCGCAGGTTGAGCGACACCGAGCGCTTGCCGCGGTTGAAGGACTGGAAGTAGGGCGAGTCGGCCTCGCCCTGGAAGGGCGGCACGTAGCGGGCGCTGTCGCCGCCCACGCCGGGATCCTCGAGCTTGATGATGTCGGCGCCCAGGTCCGCGAGCATCTGGGTGCCGAAGGGCCCGGCCCCGAACTGGGACACGGCCAGGATGCGGAGTCCGTCGAGCGGGGCGCGCGTCATGTCAGTACGGGAGCCGGCCCTCGCCGAGCGTCGCGTGGCTCTTCTTCGGGACGAGCACCTTCCGGGTGTACGAGCATACGGTCTCGCCCCGCTGGTTGACGCCCTGGGTGGCGACGGTCACGATGCCGCGGTCGCCCTGGCTCGATTCCCGCAGCGCGAGCACCTGGCTCTTGGCGTAGAGGGTGTCGCCGATGAAGGTGGGCTTCTCGTGCTTGAGCTCGTTCACCTCGAGGTTCGCGATGGCCCGGCCCGAGATGTCGGCCACCGTCATGCCGATCACCAGGCTGTAGACCAGGGGGCCCATCACCACGCGCTGCTTGTGCTGGGTGTAGGTCTGCGCGTAGTGGGCGTCGGAGTGGAGCGGATGCTGGTTCATGGTCAACAGCGCGAACCACGTGCAGTCCGCTTCGGTGATGGTGCGGCCGGGCCAGTGGGTGAACGCCTGGCCGACCGAGAACTCCTCGTAGTAGCGGCCGTAGCTCACCGCCCGGAATCCTCGAGCCGGCGCACCGCGATCCGGCGCCGCTCGCCCACCTGGTCCCGCGGGCCCACGAGCAGGGCCGCCGCGTCGCGGTAGTAGCGCTCCACCGGGAACTCGCTCGTGTAGCCGTAGCCGCCGTGGATGCGCATCGCCTCGAGCGTCACCATGTAGGCGGCCTCGCCCGCGGCGAGCCGCGCCATCGCGGCGGCGGTGTCGTCGCGCGCGTCGGCGTCGAGACGCTCGGCCGCCCGTCCGGTCAGGAGCCGCGCCGCGGTGATCGCAGTCGCCATGTCGGCCAGCTTGAGCTGCACCGCCTGGTGCTGGCAGATCGGCTTGCCGAAGGTGGAGCGCTGCTGGGAATAGCGCAGCGCGGCCTCGAAGGCGGCCTGGGCCAGCCCCACCGCGGTGGCGGCGGCCCCGACGTTGGTCACGGCCTCGAGCAGGATCTCGCCGCCTTCCCGCAGGGCGGCCGCCGGGCCGAGCCGGACGCCAACCAGGACCGCGTCGGCGGCGGCCAGGCCGCGCAGGCCGACGGTATCGGAGGCCAGGCCCACCGTCAGGCCGGCCCGCCCCGCCTCGATCGCGAAGCAGCGGGCCCCGCCGTTCTCCAGCGCGGCGTTGACCAGGAAGAGCTTGGCCCGGCCCGCGTTCGGGACGACCGGCGCGGATCCGGTCAGGACCCAGTCCGCCCCGGCGCGTCGCGCCCCGATGGAGGCGCCGACCACCGGCGCGGTCCACCGCTCGCCCCGCGTCATCGGCGGCAGCAGCCGCTCGCGCGTCTCCCGCGAGAGGCTGCGCGCGACCGCGAGGGTGGCCGCGAGCTGGGCGGAGAGCCAGAGGGCGAGCGCGGCCGAGCCGCGCGCCACTTCCTCCACGAGCATGGCGGCGGTCGCGAGCGGCAGGCCGAGGCCGCCGTGCTCGACGTCGGCCAGCGCGCCGAAGATGCCGAGCTCGGCGAGCTGCGCGACGAGGGGCTCGGGATCGCGGCGGCCCTGATCCTGCTCGGCGGCCACCGGGACCACGTCCTTCTCGACGGCCTGGCGGACCGCGAGCACGAGCTGCTTCTGCTCCCCCGGCAGCTCGTCGCGCGACGTGAGCGCCCCGGTCCGCTCCCCGTACCGCTCGAGCAGGTTGCGGCAGATGATGAGCCGCTGGATCTCGTTGGTGCCCTCGCCGATGATCATCAGCGGGGCGTCGCGGTAGAGCCGCTCCACCAGGCCGGAGGCGAGCTGGGCGCGCACGCCCTCGATCTTCATGGCCTCCACCGCGACCGCCTGGGCCGCCTCCGAGGCGTGGAGCTTGGCCATGCCCGCCTCGAGATCGCACCGGTCGCCCCGGTCCTTCATGGCGGCGGCCCAGTAGGTGACGAGACGGGCCGACTCCACGCGCGTGGCGATGTCCGCGAGCGCGGCGGGCGGCTCCGGCAGCGCGCGCGCCGCGCGCAGCGCCTCGTCGAGGCCGGCCTGG